>DAOVDP010000192.1 GCA_030669445.1 Candidatus Latescibacterota bacterium
AAGGAAGCGGCTTTTTGACATAGAGTGGAGGCGGCGGGAATTGAACCCGCGTCCGAAGATATTTCGACAGGGAAATCTACGTGCGTAGTCTGTCATTTAAATCTCGCTGCCTGATGCTCCCACAGACAGGATCTACAGACAGCCAGTCCGATTTGCTCTCACCCGGCCCTCTCGGACCCAAGGGACAGGCCAGCCCACAGATATCGACGCCCTACCTTAAGCCCTGTGGGCGGGACCAAGGAGGACGGACCGCCATTATTTAGGCAGCCAGTGCATAAGAATAGTCTGCACTTAAACTTATATCCCAATTGTTTTACGAGCTATTGGGAGCTCGGCACGCCTTCCCCATCTCCTCTATCCCCGTCGAAGCCTTTCGCCCCCCCGTTAAAATGTGTTCAAATTTGATTGACTCGTAAGAAGTCTCTGAACCTGATTTCACCACAGAGAATTCAGAGGATACAAAGGGAGGGTATCTTAAAATAATCAACTAATTGTATGTTCGTTTTTCTCTGTGCTCTTTGTGTCTCCGTGGTGGATTTTAGACTTTTTACGAACAGATTTAATTTAACTTCTTTTCAGCAGATTGTCAAGTGTTTTTTTAGCTAACCGACTGCGATGTTGCCCAGGATTCATTGAAAAGGGGGTGCAAAAGATTCCTCTAACCTTGACTTTTTAGCCAAGATCAATTATATTTGTGTTCAGTAAATTGGCAGATATCTGAAAGATAACAACATTGGTTAAAAAGATATAACAACGGGTAATCTGATGCCGGACAAAATAAGGGTATTACCAGACAGTTTGGTCAACAAGATCGCTGCCGGAGAAGTCGTCGAACGCCCAGCCTCGGTGGTGAAGGAGTTAGTGGAGAACTCCATTGACGCAGGTGCTACCCGAATTGCCGTTGAGGTCAAGGCCGCTGGAAATAGCCTGATTCGAGTGGCAGACAACGGCACGGGGATCTCCAGCGAGGGTGCCGTCTTGGCCCTGAAACGCCACGCTACCAGCAAGCTCCGGGACGACTCCAATCTGACGGATATTCTTACCCTTGGATTTCGAGGGGAGGCACTGCCCAGCATCGCCTCGGTTTCCCAACTGACCCTGGAAACCCACCAGGCCGAAGATGAGACCGGGACCAAAGTGGTCGCTGAAGCCGGAGCAATAAAGGATGTCTCTGCTGTGGGAAGAGATACAGGCACCACTGTCACGGTGGGGAACCTCTTTTTCAACACCCCTGCCCGAAGGAAGTTCTTAAAGGCCGACAGTACCGAAATGCGGCATATTACTGCGGTTGTCAGCAACTTGGCCCTGGCCTATCCCGAAATAAGCTTTCGGCTGCTTCACGAGCAGCGGGAGCTTTTGCATCTGGATCGTCACGATTCCTACCGAGCAAGGGCAGAGGGAATCTTTGGGAAGACCCTGTTAGAGCAAACTGTGCCTCTTATTTTCCGATCAGAAGGCACCGGTATCGAGGGATTTTTGGGGAAGCCGGAAATAGCCAAGGCATCCAGGGCTCACCAGCTTTTCTTCGTCAATGGGCGGCTAATCGCCTCCCGGACACTAACCCATGCAGCGATCGCTGGTTATGGTACTCTTCTACCCAAAGACGCCCGCCCCTTCTTCTTGATCTTCTTGCATCTTGACCCCCAGATGATTGATGTTAATGTTCATCCTACCAAAAAGGAGGTGCGTTTTTCTAAAGAGAGATTCCTACACGATCAACTGTTTCATGCGGTTAAGCGTTCCCTACATACCGGGGAGGTAATCCCGGAGGTGCAATTGGAAGAGACAGCAGGGCTACAACGACTGAAGCCGGCAGCTCAGCAGACCAGTTTTTCCTTTTCCCGGGCAGAGTTCGCCCAAGTTAAGGTTGTTAGAGAACCTGCCGGACAGGAAATAACAGAGCGGCAACCGCCGGTCTCGATGTGGCAGCTTCACCAGAAATATATCCTGGCTCATATCAAAAACGGACTGATCGCAGTGGACCAGCATGCCGCTGCCGAACGGGTTATCTACGAAGAAGTGATGGGAAAGCTGGCAGGCAAACCAGGCACAGCCCAACAGCTTCTCTTTCCCTTGGTCCTGGAGCTCACTGCTTCTCAACTTCAGGTTATGGAAGATGTAGCACCTCTGCTGGAACTGATGGGGTTCGGCGTCCGGGAGTTCGGCCCTGGCACAGTCGTAGTGGACGCTATTCCTGCCGGGCTGAAACGTTGGGGACGGGGAGAAGCCCTGGTAGAGATAATAGATGAGGTGCTCGACTCGGGGGGGGTGTCTTTCGGGCTAAAACAGAGATTAGCCACCTCGTATGCCTGCAAGGCAGCTATCAAAGCCGGGGATAAACTTTCACCAGAGGAGATGCAGGC
>DAOVDP010000137.1 GCA_030669445.1 Candidatus Latescibacterota bacterium
CATCATCTCTGCGGTCATTGCAACAATGAGATTCAGAATTTCCTCAAGATAGCGACGAGAAACAACGGTTTTACTGATTCGGGAGAGGGTCTCGATTTGTTGTGCTTTCTTTTGTGTTTCTTCATAAAGGCGAGTCTTCTCAATTACTCCCCCTACTAGACGAGCGGCAGTAGCGAGCAGATCAATCTCGACCTGAGTGTGCTGATGTGGCTGCCGATGCTGGACATTGAGTACCCCTATCACCTGACTTTGTGACAGGATGGGAACGGAGAGAAATGCCTCATATTTATCTTCGGGAAGGTTGTGAAAAAACTTAAACCGGGCGTCACTGCTGGCATTCTGGGCAATAGCCACCGGTTTTCTCTCTTTTGCCACCCAACCGGTAATACCCTCACCCAATTTTAGCTTTAAGTGTCCCAAAAGCCGGGGGTGAGGGTTTTTGCTTGCTCGCAAGACAAGGGCTTGTTCCTCTTCATTCACTGATAGATAGACAAATCCCGCATCCGCTCCGGTCACTTTGACCACAATCTCGCAAATCCGGTTGAGAATCTCCTGCAGACTCGAAGAGGACCCGATAGTCTGGACAATCTGCTGTAGAAGATCGATCTCCTGCTCTTTTTGCTGCAGGAGTCTTTCAGTTAAGCTCTTTTGATTCATTTCCCCTCTCTATGGTGCTATCTGCTGGTAACCGCAACGCAATACTGCTCCGACTATTAGTTCTAATTGAGCGGTCATTCCCACACAGTTGGCTCCTCGTCGAATTGCATCATTTTGCGCTGAGGAAGTTCACGGGGAGTTTGGTTATTAGCACACTCATATTCCTCGCATTCCACTACAGGAACCCTGCGGGGAAAGGTGCAGGTACCGTCATTTACACAGTTCACACACAGCCCTTTTTGCTGCATAGTCCATCACCCTCTCTCAATTGAGGATCTGATCTACTTCATCTCTATCCGCATCCATCACATAAGGAATTCCAGAGACTTCGGCTGCCTCGCGGGTCAAAGCAAACAGATCATCCCGACTGAGGTATCGCAGGGAGAACTTTCTGGCTCCGGCCATAAATTGTTGCAAACCGGTAGTCAACCGCTCGTAGAAGGTGTACATTCCTATAGCGCCGGCGGGGATTCGGGAGAAATCTTTGCCATATCTATCTTTTAGCCTGGCTGCTCCCGCAAATACCTGTTCGATATCATCGCCGTATTTCTTGACCTCTGGGGGAATTTTGCCTTTTTGAATGGACTGACCAATGGTATTGCCCACCATTGCTGCGGTCATAGTGGCCCTTCCCATACAAACAGTTTTGATGTATGGAGCTGCCAGGGTGAGGGCTTTGAATACCTGGTCTTCCAAGGAAATACCACCGGCTATAGCACAACTGGGGATAAAGGCCCCCTTTTGTTCCAACCTCTTCAAGTAGTTGTACAACAGACATTCCAGGTAAACGGTAGGAACACCCCATTCGTTCATCATCCGCCAGGGACTCATGCCCGTCCCGCCGCCGGATCCGTCTACAGTCAACATATCTATCTGGGCGTTGGAGGCGAATTTCACTGCCCGAGCCAGGTCTACTGGGCGATAAGAGCCTGTTTTTAATGTCACATATTTGGCTCCCAGCGCTCGCACTCTTTCTACCTCTTGGTAAAAGCCTTCCTCTTCGACCATACCCAGTCGGGAATGACGCTCGAACTCCTTAAAATCCTTCCCCTGGAAAGCTGTTTGTACCACGGGGTCCTCGGGATCGGGGAGTACTATGTATCCCTTCTTTTTGAGCTCCTGAGCCCTTTCCAGGGAGGGCAGTTTCACCTCTCCACCGATGTTTTTGGCTCCTTGTCCCCACTTGAGCTCAATTGCTTCTACTCCCAGTTTCTCTATGGCATACTCGGCCACTCCCAGGCGTGTATCTTCCACATTCAACTGTACTATCACTCCACCGGAACCGGTGTACCAATCCTTGAAGCTTCTAATCCTTCTTTCCAATTCTGGGGACCTGACCACACGCCCGTTTTTGATTTCGCTCTGAGGATCCATAGCGCAGATGTTTTCTCCAGCGACTACTATAGTTCCACAGATGGCTGCCCCGATCGCCATCGCATCCCAGTGGATTCTGGCTATGTCAGTTGAACCCAGTGCCCCAGTGAAACAAGGAACGTTTAGCTTCATCTTACTCTGGGCACCCACTTCAGTGGAGACATCAACTGCTGGGAATACTGCCTCATCGGGATCGGCCTCGACCCCTACGGCTCCCACACAGGTGCCCTGGATATTAAAATGTGAAAAATCTACCGGGTAGTCCTTCTGAGCCCCGGCGGTGATTTTTCCAAAAGGCTGAGGATAAAGCATCTCTCTGCCTCTCAGAGCGGATTTGCCCACTTCGCAAAACCCGGGACAACCGTCCAGACAGGTAACACAAATTCCAGAAAACGGCGAGGGTTCCACTCTATTTCTGGTTAAGGTGGCCGAGCTGGCATTTAGTTTACTGAAGGACATCTTTCTGTAACCTCCTTCTTCTATGGTTAAAAAGTTCGCAGTTTATGGTTGATTTCTCTTTTCCCTATAACTGGGAGGTCAACAATATCGCCTCGGCTATCTGGCGCATTGTACGATTGCTCTGCATGCTGTGCCTCTGAATTCGTCTGTGTGCCTCTTCTTCGTTAATGCTCTCTTTTTCTATCAATATCTTCTTCGCCTGTTCAACTATCTTCCTGGTTTCCAACTGTTCCCGAATGATCTTAGTGGTGGTCAACAACTCCGCATTCTCTATTACCACCGCCTCAGCAGCGATTGTCTGGAGATCTGTCTGCCTCAATTATGGCAACAAAAAAGGCATCCCTCTCTGGCATCATTGCCCAGAAGGACGCCTTTATCCTTCCATAATAAAAGCCCTTTACCAACATCGGTAAAGGGCCCCTTTGCCCAATTCTTCAGGGATACGCCTTTATATCCCTATTGTTAACAGTATAAGCAAGTGATGCACTCTTGTCAAGTCTTTTTTTATTTTTTTGCTATATTTTTTGCCCGAGTTCTGAGGTAATGATTATCGCCTCAGCTATCTCTCTCATTGTCTTACGATTATCCATACTCGCCTTTTGGATATAGCGGAAAGCCTCTTCTTCAGAGCATCCCTTCTGTTTCATCAATAACCCTTTGGCCCGGTCCACGTATTTGCGAGTTTCCAACTCTTCTTTGATAACCCTTGTCTGAACCATCAATCCTGCATTTTCTATCACGATCGCCGCTTGATTGGCCACCGTAGTTAAGACTTTTATCTCTCTCTCGGTAAATCTATGAGAAGTTGAAGTGTAGCTGTTTAGCACTCCGATAACCTTACCTTTGACACATAACGGGACAGACAGAAGGGAGCATAGGCTTTCCTTTTCGGCTATGCGTCGATTTATATAACGCTCATCCTTCTTCACATCCCCCACCACCACAGGACAATTCTCCTTGGCCACTCGTCCGGTTATTCCTTGACCAAGTTTAATATTGGGTTTTTTGTTATACTCCTGACTGACGGACTGGGTGGCACGAATAACCAGCTCCTGTTTCTTTTCATCTAACAACATCAGCGAACAGATCTTGGAGTTCATCACCTCCGCGGTGATGGTGACGATAAGCCGCAGAATATCATCAATATAAAGGTCGGAGGTGATCGCTTTGGCTATCTTCAAGAGTGCTTCAAGATGTCTATTATTGGGATTCTCCAACGTGGTGTCTCCATTTGTTCCAACTTCCCCGCCTTCATGCAGTCCTTACACCCA
>DAOVDP010000014.1 GCA_030669445.1 Candidatus Latescibacterota bacterium
TCACCCACATCACCGGCCAGGTCTTACCCCGTCCAGAAAAGAAGCCGGACATAGCAGAGGAAGCAATGGCGGGCGCAGCCCCCAGACAAAGCACCTGGAAATAGATTGTCTCGTACTGTTGAACCAGTTCTCCATGTCCAACAAATCTGAAAACAGGTCCTGCAACAGGAATCAAAACAAGGTGTACCATCCCCCCAACGACTGCCACATACATCCCCTGCCAAAGGATTGGACCGATCATCTTGTCCCGAGCGGCACCGTGGTATTGAGCAACAAATGTGCTCACATAACCAGCGGTTCCCAGGAACAGACTCATTATAGTGAAATTAAGAACACCAGCCGGCATTGCGGCCGCGATAGCCTCCGGCGAGTACCAGGTGAGAAACATTCGGTCAACGAAATGCTGGACAGACCACGCCCCTGTACTCAGAATTAGCGGAATAGCGATCCTCAGCATCTCGCGGTATCCGCTTTCACAATGCCAGCGGTGGTTCAAAAACTGAGTGGTCGTTCTGAATATCAATTTTTGGATCCTTCTTTAATTAGTGTCTGTCCGCAAACTTAGTTTTGAGGGAAATGTCATTGCGAGGAGTGAGGAACGAACGACGAAGCAATCTTTGTATTTTCAAGAGATTGCTTCGCTCCTTTTAGTCGCTCGCAATGACGAGAATATTCCAAGTTGGTTAGTTTCCGGACAGACACTAATTAGCCCTGCAGAGATAATATCGGAAAGGTGTGGGAGGCATCTCCAGACGCCGACAGGGTTGGGCTCTGGAGAGCCCTCCCACAGAAATAGATGATAATGCTCACCGTGAGTGGAAGCGAACCTCAAAAGTTAATCAACTTCCGTCATTTCCCCGGCAACCTCAAAGCTCTCGGTCAACACATTGAACTCGCCCTCTGTTTTCCCTTCGCCGGTAGGCTGGTTTCCGCCAACTGCTACCATAAACTCACCCGGTTCAACAACACGATTTCCACGGGCATCAATAAGAGACATTTGACCAGAGGTGAGGGTGAATCTGACCATCTTCTTTTCGCCGGCTGCCAGGGGTATTCGTTCAAAACCCTGAAGCTGTCTGATCGGTACCGGAACCGAGGCGGCAACATCGGTCAGGTAAAGCTGCACCACCTCGTCACCGGATCGCCCGCCGATATTTTCCACCTGCACACTGATCTCGACATTCTCACCAGGCGCTACCTTTTTCGGCCTCACCTTCAGATTACTGTACATGAACTTCGTATAGCTCAATCCATATCCGAAGGGAAACAGAGATTCATCTCTGAAGTAGCGGTAGGTTCTCCCTTCCATTCTGTAGTCAGTGAAAGGAGGTAGTTGATCCACCGATTTATAAAATGTGACCGGAAGCCTTCCCCCCGGGTTGTAATCCCCGAACAGCACATCAGCAATAGCAGTGCCTCCTTCCTCACCCGGATACCACGCCTCTACAATGGCCTGAGCGTGTTCATTTGCCCAATTGACTGATACAGCACTGCCGTTGATCAGGACGACCACGAGGGGCGTACCGGTAGCATGGATAGCCTTGAGCAAGTCCTGTTGAGCACCCGGTAAGGCCAAATCTGTCCGATCCCCTTGACTACTTTGGCCTGCCTCTACCCCTTCTTCCTGTCCCTCTTCGCCTTCTATTTTCTGGGAAAGACCGACAATTACAATCGCGATGTCGGATTTCTTAGCAAGCTCCACGGCCTGGGTAAAGCTCTGGGTGTAATTTCTGCTGATTCCACAACCCCTCGCATAAAAAACCTCGGTTTGTGGGGAAACCCTATTTCTAATGCCTTCCAGAGGTGTTATGGCCTGGGAGGGAGTTCCGTGGTAGTTTCCTAAAAGAACTTGCACATCATCGGCATTGGGTCCTATCACCGCTATTGATTTCAGACCTTTGTCCAAGGGCAGAAAATTATTCTCATTCTTCAACAGCACGATGGATTCTCTGGCTGTCTGCAGGGCCAGCTCTCTGTGTTCCTGGCAATCGTTCACATCGAAGGGAATTTGGGCATAGGGAACCATTTCCGGTGAATCAAACATTCCCAGCCGAAACAGGGCAGTAAAAAGACGCTTGACTGCCCTGTCTATTATCCCTTCGGATATTAAGCCTTGCCCGACCGCTATCAGCAATGCGCCATAGGTTTCACCACAGTTAAGGTCACAGCCGGCACCAGCCGCCAGGGCGGCGGCTTCTTGGGCAGTTTTAGCAACGCGATGAGTCTTGAAAATGTCGCCAATAGCGCCACAGTCAGACACCACATAGCCGTCAAATCCCCATTCATCTCGGAGGATGTCTTGCAGCAGGGTCTTGCTTGCACAACAAGGCTCACCATTGGTTCTGTCGTAAGCTCCCATGATTGAAACTGCCTTACCTTCCTGAACACAAACCTTGAAGGCTGGAAGATAGGTTTCCCTCAGATCTCTCTCACCGACCCGGGCATCAAAATGATGACGGTCTTTTTCTGGTCCGCTGTGAACTGCAAAGTGCTTGGGGGTGGCGACAACCTTCAAATAACGAGGGTCGTCTCCCTGCAGCCCTTTGACAAATGCCACCCCAATCCTTGAGGTGAGATATGGATCTTCTCCGTATGTCTCCTGGCCTCTGCCCCACCTGGGGTCTCTGAAAATGTTGATGTTCGGTGACCAAAACGTCAGGCCGGTATAGATCTCCCTGATTCCTTTTCTGACAGCCTCGTGATGTTTGGCTCTTGCTTCATCTGAGATCGCGGTGGCCACCCGGTGAATGAGATCGGTATTCCAGGTGGCGGCCAGGCCGATTGCCTGAGGAAAGACCGTGGCGATTCCCGCCCTGGCAACACCATGCAGGCACTCATTCCACCAATCGTACTGGGGAACATCCAGCCGCTCGATTGCCGGCGCGTTGTTCAACATTTGGGAGATTTTTTCCTCCAACGTCATTCTGGAAATAAGGTCATCCACCCTCTTTTCGATCGACAGGGTGGGGTCTTTGTAGGCCAGCTTGTCCTGGTTAGATGCTGCCGAAGTTGCCTCATCCGCCACTGTTGGCGATTCTGTGTGCTTTTTCTTCGGTTTCATTTCGGGTATCCATCCTTTCAAGAAGTTAGTCCCTGTCACAATTCTCCGGTTTGGGGTTTGCTCTGTGAAGATATTGCGTTCCCAATGGAGGAATAGAATTCATCTCCTTGTATTGGTTGTTGCTCTGAAAAAGAAAGAAAAAAATACCTTGACAAGTCGAATTTTGTTGTATATATTATACAACAAAAATAGGAGGAGTTAACGATGCAACAAAACATCTTCGGTGAACGTCTAAAAGAACTCCGTCAGAAGAAGGGGTTGTCACTTCGGGCCTTTTCGCTCAAGTGTGGTAAAGACCCTGGAAATATAAGCCGTGTGGAGCGCGGATTGTTACCTCCCCCAAGGTTGCCTCGGGTCTTGGAACAATACGCTGATGCCCTTGATTTAAGGGACAAAAAGGAACGTCGAGAGTTCTTTGACCTGGCAGCCATAGGTGCTGGACGCCTGCCAGGTTACGTAATGAACGATCAGGAACTCATTAGGAAGCTTCCCTTGTTTCTCAGGACCCTCGAAGAGCAGCCGCTGGACCAGGCAAAATTAGACACCCTGGTGAAACTCATCCGGGGAGCGTGATGGGAGATCCCGGAGAACACTTTCTCCCCTTTTGTCGCAGAGACCCTTGTCTCTCCCTCGCCCTCTCACCTCTTCTGCTTCTTTCCCCCGCTTCACTCGTCGGCTATTCATAAGGAATTCCACATTCATCCAGCAGTCTCTTAAGCGCCTGGGCGGCGGTGTGGAAAAGCTCCGGGCCTGAGAAGCCGCCGAAGCGTCCTGCTGCCTTCAGATGGGGCTCCAGCACCAGAAATCCATCAAAGTCCCTCTCTTTGAGGGAGATGAGGAGCTCGCGTACCTGACCGTCGCCCTGCCCAGCCGGGACAACACTGCCGTCGGCAAATAGTGCATCTTTTATATGCATCTCTTTGATGAAATCGGCCACCTTCGGATAGGCGTTGTTGAAGGGTTTCTCGCCCGCCTGGACGAAATTGGCCGGATCAAAGACTGCCCGCAGATAAGGAGAATCTATTGTGGTGAGGATATCACGACATCTACGGCTGGCTTCCCCGTAAATATCCTTCTCATTCTCGTGCAGCAGTACAATCCCAGCTTCACCGGCCAGCTCCACCTTCCGGGCCATACGTTCCATCACCTGACCCCGATATTTGGCGGGATTAGCATCTTCAGGTATAAAGTAGGAAAACAATCGGATATACTTAGTTCCGAAAATGTGAGCAAGCTCGAGAGCATATTTGAACCGCTCTAAATGGAGAGCGAAATCCTCTTCGATTCCGATTTTGCCGATGGGCGAACCGATAGCTGTGACCCCGATGCCGCAGGCGTCCATTCTCTCTTTGATCTGCTTGGCCTCCTCAACCGTGAGGTCAAGAACTGCCTTGTTGTCTACACCTCGGAGCTCCAGATAGCGAATGTTCTCCCGCTGCATAGCCTTTATCTGCTCATCGAGCATAGGTGAAATCTCATCTGCAAATACTCCTAAACGCATAGTCGAGTTTCCTCCTTCCAAAAGTTACAATTTTGTGCGGTGTTAACCATTTTCCCCCCAGCGCAACATATTCAGCACAATCCGATCGGCCACTGGGTCTTTGCCCAGATTTGAGCCCAGTTCCAGCTTGGAGAGAAGCACCCGCCCTTTGCCTTGTCCGGTGACCAGCATATCGGTGTACCAGGTGGTGGGGTCGGCACCGGCAGCCACAATCCCCACGATGATCTCCGGATCAAGATCAGCAACACAGGTCTCCTTACATTGTCTCCCGCGCCCACAGGTTGGCATATTCCCAGTCCATCAAACAGCCGCTGGGTAAACCCTCAAAGACAGGATGCGGCTTCACATAGTGGAAGTTTCCTCCCAGACCACCCCTGCCGTCGGTGTGGCCTATCACAAACCTCAGGAACAGGTACATCAATTCGTTGAAATTGCCCTCTAAAAAGATCGCTGTGGCGCCATTTTGCACCATCTGGCTCAACTGCCGCAGCGGGTCGGGTTGGCCCAACATCGCAAAGGATCGATAATCGAACTCCGTTATCGGCGCCGGGCCATAGCGGTGCATATCCCGCACCCCCACCGGTTCAGTGGAATAGGGCAGGTAGGCGTTGGTACCGTTGCCGTAGCCGCCAGAATCATCCAGGACGATCCGGGTGGGATCCAGCTCGCGGGCGATCAGGCACAGATGGTGCATAATGGCCACAGAGCCGGCGATCTGCACTCCTCCCAAGTTGCTCGTTTCGTTAAGGATGCCCCACATCACCACCGAGGCGTTGTTGCGATCGCGCAGCACCAGTTCCCTGACCTCACGCTCCTCCCGTTCCCACAGCTTCGGGTTATCTTTCATCCAGCGGATGGGCGGCTCCTCGTGGAACATCAGCCCCATTTCGTCCGCCAGCTCAACAAATCGCTTGGGCGCAGGTTTGACATGGATGCGCAGCATATTCAACCCGGCTCTGAGGAGCATCAAATTCCCGGCGGTACCAACCCACGCCGTCGTAAAAGGGGAACTTCTCCTCCCAGCAGGAGGGCACCCTGATCTCGTGAAACTGTGACCCGGAGACATTCTCTGCGAACCACTTCTCCTGTTTACCTACATTGCCCGGATCCAGGGCGATCTGCCACTGTCCATCCAGACTGACATTCTCTCTTGGCATCTCTTGCCTCCTGTTTTCGATTGTATCCGTGTACCCGAAATCATGGTGTGCGATTGGAATCATATACACCTGCCAGCACCTTTGCGGCATCCACGTCATGGAGTACCGATCCCGAATCTTTCCGTCAGCCAAGAGGACAAACTCTATCGGCACCGACTCACGAATGTCGGGAATGTAAGCACGATATGTTCCTTCACCCGGCGCGATCTTGCCGATCTCCATATGTTCTTCTTGCGAGCCGAACTTGACCGCAACGCTCCCATTCACGGCCTCGGCAGCATTCCAGATAACTAAATCCACAGCCTGTGTCAATCCTTGTGCGGTTTGGACAAAGAATACGGTGGGCTCAATCACCTTCAATTGCAAAGATGTCGTGTTCATTTTCACCTTCAGGTCTATTTAAGAGCTTTCAAGACGAATTGGCAGCGTCCGTGGATAGATTCTGAGCACGCAAAACTCGCTGGAGTTTCGGGGAATTTATCGTCATTCTCAGCGGGGCAAAATGAACCAGCATTCCACATCAACACAGATGAGGGAGACTACCGAGAAATCGTATGGTATAATATAAGTGTTAATCGAGAGTGTCAAGAAAATTTTTGGCTCTCCCCCAAATTAGTCTTTTGTTGGGTTCGCTGCGCTTAACCCAACCTACAGACCGAGAGGTAGGGAGCCGGGGTTCACCCGGTTGGATAACTACTTCACAGACTCAAATATTTGATAGTTATCAGTATCTAACGGGGTGCTCCCCGGCCGGTACGGGAGATTGCCTAACAAATTAGGGGCGACCACGGAGGGTCGCCCCTATAGATTCTTTCTCTTCTCTGTTTTTCTGCGTTTCAGCGGTCCTTTCAGCGCTTCAGTGTTACCTGATCAGCGCCGTCTTCCGCGTCTGGACGAGCTGGCCGTCAACCTTCGGCGACCCACCTGACGACCACTCCGGCCGAGTCGGTGGCGGTGAATGAGGTAAGGGTGACCGGCAAGAAGTCCCTATATCGGAAATGGTCCCCGCGGATTCTCTATGGAGCTTTGGGACAAAAATCAACACAAAAAGGCCAGAGCAAATTGCCCTGGCCTTGAGAGTGGCGAACTTATTTGCAGGTTTTAGGAATCCTTTCGTGTTTCACAACAGCCGGAATTTGGTCACCCTGGGGTCAATGATAACCTCCTCGTTTTCAAAATCGAGCTTGAAGCGCCATTTCTGCATCGTGGAAGCGCCAATGATAAGCTCTTCTGAAAAGTCGGGGATTACCATAAACTCGTCCGAGAAGCGATAGCCGTTGAGGTAGAAGTCGAGGCTCACCCGCTCTTTCACTTCTACATCCTCGCCCTTCTTTGCCGTTCCCAGTGTGAGAGGAGTGGATAACGGAGTAAAAATCTCCAGCCTCTGAGCCAAGCTCTTCTCAATGCAGGAATAGGTGGCGCCGCTGTCAAACAGGCCCTCCAGTTCCTTCTCACCTTTTGAACCTGCAAGTTTCAGCTTCTTGGCGATAATGGCCATTGTATAACCTCCTGAAAAACTCCTTCTTTTTGCCTCCTTGCTTTTTGACGGATTAAATATAGGAAAATAAACTCCGCTTGTCAATAGAGAACTTCACAGCAGCTGAAAATTAGCCCCTACAGATTCTTTCTCTTCTCTGTTTTTCTGCGTTTCAGCGGTTCTTTCAGCACTTCAGTGTTACCGCATCACGGCCATCTTCCGCGTCTGGACAAACTGACGGTCAACCTTCAGCACATAGAGGTAAGCCCCGCTGGCTTTTGTCGGGTTCGCTGTGTTTAACCCAACCTACGAAACTTTCGTTTTTCGGCTGTGCGATCCGCCCCAGACCGTCACCAGGATCATAAGCAGGAAGGCCAGCGCTATGTTTACCAGGGCGGTAATTCTCCAGATCATCGGGACTTGTTCCTTTGTTCGAGGCGACTGCAGACCTCAATAACAGAGAGCACCTGTATCAGATACTTCAGGTCGAGAGGTTTAGGGATGAACTTAAACGCGCCCAACTCCAGGCTTCTTTTGGCGTCTTCCTCTGCTGTTCCTCGGCCGGACATCATTATTACCGGCACCTTGGGGTATTGCTGCTTGATTATCTGCAGCAGTTGGAATCCATTTGTCCCTGGCATCTCAATGTCGGAGAGGACCACAAGTGGGGTCCCCTTTCTCAGTATCTCGAGAGCCTCCCGGGCCCCGCAAGCAATGATTGTCTGATACTCCCAGTGGTCGAGGAGGTCCTCCAACATGGAACATATGTGTTCATCATCATCCACAATCAGAACAGTTACTTTTCCCCTTGGAGTCCTTTGCACCATATTTTCTTCTCTTTGTACACTTTGCCCCCTGAATCAACAGAAAGGAGAAGCAGTTGGCATCTCTCCACTGATCTAGGGATGACAAACAGTTCCTTATTTCCCCTCTCTTTCCCTATTGTCTGTCTCCTCTTGCTCAGGCCTGGTCTTATGTTCCAAGAATAGGCGAAGGGTCCGAGCCTGTCAAGCACTAGAAGCCTTCGCCCTTTAACCAGGCATCGAGAGGAGTTTTTGGGCGCCCGGCCTTTTTGTTAGCTATGAGGTGGTTTCTTTTCAAGTTGCGGCAAGGACCTGGTATGGGTCCTAACTCTTGGGGAAACCTCCTGGGCGACCACGGAGGGTCGTCCCTACAGATTCTTTCTCCCCCCAACCTCCCTTTTTCTCCGCGGATTCTGCCATCCGAGTTTCTCCTCTGAACACTGTGGCCCTTAAGGGCCACATTAAACCGAACCTTGCCAAATTATCTTATCAACAGAGTCGAACCATGCCAGGAGGAAATCCCTCGCTGTTCGTCTGTGTGGCGTGAAAGGGCAGCAACTTTCGTGCCAGATAATAAAAAGGCCACTCAGTGTATCTCTAAGTGGCCAGTAACAATTCAGTTGTAAAAATATTTCTTTAGTCTAAAGCCTGTCTTAAAATGCCGCCAGCACAATTATGTTCAATATCTGACACTCTTTTTTTTCACAATTTTCCTATCTCTCTGGCTTAAAAACAGCTATTTCCATTACTGGAACTGTTCAATATCTGACAGCGATTCCCCCCACAATTATCTTAGTTGCCTGATTCCGGTGAGGTTATCTCGATTGTCATCACTGTTCAATTTCTGGCACCAAGCAGCGACCAACATGAAATCGGTAACCACAAAACCTTTGTATCCCTATTGGCAACTCACCGTAGCGTCCGATGTTACATCGCACCCATGTCTCTTCCTGTCTAATTTTCTCATCAGCCTTTCTTCTCTGCGATGATTTTGATCTGTTTTCCCCTTTCTCTTTGACCCTATCTCCCTCTTCATAAGCGTTCTCTCAATGCGTTCTCTTGCTTCGCTCTTCAGAAATTGCGATTTGGTGAGGTAGTCCGCTGCCTCTGCCTTCATAGCCTGTATGGCTGTCTGAACCGAACTGTATCCGGTTACCACGATGACCGGCAGCGTTGATCTCATCTGCTTTAGGGTCTTAAGTAGATCTATGCCGTTCATACCCGGCATCCAGATATCTGTGATCACCAGATCAAAATCTGCTCCGCCTACCAATTGGATAGCCTGTGCCGCACTGGTAGTAGTGGTGACCGTGTAACCCCACGCTCTCAAGATATCAGCGTAGACCTCTACGAAATCTCTCTCATTGTCCACTAATAATATTTGTGCCCCCTGACTTCCCTTTTTCTCTACGGATTTTGCCATCCGAGTTTTTCCTCCGAACATCTCCTTAAAGGTTAGCACTAAACCAAAACTTGATCCGTTAACTCTTATTCAACGCGTACTTCTTTATCTTGTTGTAGAGGGTTCCCCGACTTATCCGGAGCAGGGTGGCAGATTTACTCAGGTTCCAACCAGTTTCCCCCAAGGCCTTAAGTATCAATATCCTTTCTGCTTCGGGCAGGGATTTTGAACTCAATCTCAGGGTAAATCCTTCGGCCTCATCAGCATTTTTTAACTCGGGGGGCAGATCGGCTGGTTTTATGATATCACTCCCAGATAAGACAACTGCCCTTTCCATGTAATTCCTCAACTCCCTCACATTTCCCGGCCAGTGATAGGGCAGCATCAGATCGAGGGCATCATCGGATATCCCCTCAATTCTCTTGTGAGTTTCCTTAGCGAATATCCTAAGAAAATAGTTTGTCAGAATGGGGATGTCTTCTTTTCTTTCTCTCAGAGGCGGTATATGAATGGGAACGACGTTCAGACGATGGAACAAATCCTCCCGGAATCTCTTCTCTCTGATGGCTTTTTCCAGATCCTGATTGCTCGCTGAGATGAGTCTAATATCAACCTTGATTGTCTCTGTTCCGCCTACTCTTTCAAACTCCATTGCCTGCAAAACCCGGAGCAGCTTTGCCTGGGTAGAGAGGGGGATGTCGCCGATTTGATCCAGAAACAGGGTTCCTTTATCGGCCAATTCAAACCTGCCTTTCCTCTGAGTAAAAGCAGAGGTAAAGGCACCTTTCTCATGACCAAAAAGCTCGCTTTCCAGAACACCATCAGGAAGAGAGGCACAGCTCACTTTGATAAATGGCCTGTTCTTGCGAGGACTGGAATAATGGATGACATGTGCTAAAAGCTCCTTCCCGGTGCCACTTTCCCCGGTCAGCAGCACTGATGAGTTCGTCGGAGCAATGGTCTTTATCCTCTCAAATATTGCCTGCATCGCCGACGCCCTTCCCACAATATTATCAAAATGATAATTTTTGCTCAGCGTCTCCTGGAAATATATATTGTTTTCTAATAGGTTCTTACGTTCCAGTATCCGGTCGACTATCTGGAGGATTTCATCAGGGTTAAAGGGTTTCAAAATGTAATTATAGGCGCCTTTTCTTGTAGCATCAATGGCGTTCTTTATAGTGCCATAGCCCGTTAGCATGACGAACATTGTCCAGGGATACTCTTCTTTTACTCGCTCTAAAAGCTTCATACCATCCATCCCCGGCATCTTCAGATCAGTTACTGTCAAATCAAAAGGGGCGTTCCCCCGGAGGATCTCTAAGGCCTCCAACCCACCTGTTGCAATAGAGACAGCATGTCCCTTGCCTCTCAGGATATCCCCCAGTGTCTCCAGCATATTGACCTCATCGTCAACTAACAAGATCCTCAGTCTGTCACTCATTATCTTCCCTTTGGGTGTAACCAACACCGACCGATGTGAAATCAGTCGCTAATACAAAACCCTTACGCTCTCGTGGGCAGTCTCAAGGTAACAATCGTTCCCTTCTCTTTCCTATTCTCAATGGTTATATCCCCTCCGAATTTTTTGACAGTTGAATAACCAAGGGATAGTCCTAACCCCGTTCCGGACTCTTTAGTAGTGAAGAAAGGGTCAAAGACATCCCCCAGCACCTCTTCTGGGATGCCCATCCCGGTATCTTCGAAGACGATCTCTATAGAATCCTTTTGTTGTTCAGTGGCATCTGCAGGCACCGACTTGGTAGCTACCCTCAAGCTGCCGCCGTCGGGCATCGCCTGAGTTGCGTTGAGGATGATGTTCAGGAAGGCCTGTTTTATCTCGTCAAGGTTCAGAAATATAGCAGGCAATCGTCTTAGATTCAACTCTAAGCTGATATCATTGACTCGAAGCTCTTTCTCCACCAGACTCAGGGTCATCTCCAGCAGTTCATTAATATCAACTTCCGCTAATTCATACTCTGAACTCCTGGAAAATTGTAGCAGATTTTCGATCACTCTTGTGGCTCGCTCCACCTCAGATTCCATGATCTTGAGGTGCTTCCGGACCTCTGGCCTTTCAGATTTCAGGATATCTTTAATGTAACATAGGGATACATTTATAATTCCTAGGGGATTTCTGACCTCGTGGGCGACTCCTGCTGCTAGCTGCCCTAATCCGGCCAATTTTTGAGCCTGTGCAAGAGACCGCTGGGTTTTCGCCAACTCATCGTTTTTCTGCTTCACCTGTTGATCCAGCAAGTGACTGAGCTCTCTGGTCTCAGAGTGAAGTCGGGCGTTTTCTATTGCCACAGCGATCTTCTCGCCCAGCAAACGTAGCAACACCCGTTCTCCTTCACTTAAGCTATCAGGCCCCGTGCTCCCTACTATAAGAACTCCCATCACAGTATCCTGTGTTCGGATAGGGATACCAGCAATTACCTTAATCCCCCTTTTCCTGTCGTCTTGGGGAATTCTCAGTACACCCTCGAGAGCTACTCTAACAGCAACTGGCTTCCCTTCTCTAATCACTCTCCAGACGATGCCGTTCTTTCTGGGCTTTGCGGGCTGGTAATGCAAACCCAGTCCTGGTTTTGAACTCACCACAGCTTCCCGGAGTTCCTCTCCCTTAGCATCTAATAACCAGATGATGGCACGTTGACTGTTAGTGATCTCAATAGCGCTATCTGTGATCAGTTTAAGCATTCTGGTCATATCATGGGTCTTGTCGATGACCTGGCAGATCTCACAGAGTTCTTCCGCTGCCAACACAAGTCCCTTGCACTCGGTTATGTCGGCCATATTGCCTAATAAGGCCGGTTTCCCATCATATTGGATAATCACTGGCGTAAGTTGCGCCCATCTCAGCTCGTCGTCCTTTCGTATGTATTTGAACTCCGGTCTTGGAGGTGCGTCGGAAATATCGCCGGTTAAGACTCTATTCGTTGATCTCTCTATCTCATCTTTATGATCAGGATGTATGATATCCAGATAATTCATGCTCATCAATTCCTCAGCGGAGTATCCTGTTAGAGCCTCCATAGTCCCGTTTACAAACTTGAATTTCCCCTCCTGAAAGATGTAGATCCCGTCGGTAGACTTCTCCACAATAACCCTGCAGATCTCTGCCGCCCTCTGCTGTGTCCAATCGTGTGTTCCTGGCGGACAGGATTTCATCTTCGTTGTCAATTTTCCCTCGAATATCTTTCTATTTGCAGAATAGACAGGGACAGTATACCAACTACCGCTGGGTTTAAGAAGTCTATATTTCATTAGGCAATCCTTTCCTCCGTAGTGCCGACGGGAAGGGATTCCCGGCGGCCTCGGCAAGTCGAACAACAGTGAAGAGAGGAATTAACTACGTTGAATCCAGAGAGTTCAGAATTTTCTCCGGTAAGCAGTAGGGGGAATGCGCATTCTGTTCCGGTACTTAGCGACTGTGCGCCTGGCTATATTGAAGCCCTCTTTGTTCAGCAGTTCAACGATCTGCTGGTCGCTCAGGGGACTTTGACTATCCTCTGCCTCTATTAGCTCTCTTATTCTCTCCATCATTCTCTTGGCGGAGATGCCCTCACCAGAAACAGAGCTAATCTTGCTGTCAAAAAAGTATTTCAGCTCGAAGATCCCGTGGGGAGCTTGCACATACTTCCCATTGGTCACCCGGCTGATGGTTGAGGGGTGAAGTTCCAGGGAATCGGCTGCCTCCTGGAGCACCATCGGTTTCAGGCCCGAAACCCCCTGGTCAAAGAAATCCCGCTGTCGCTTGACGATAAACTTCATTAACCTTAACATAGTGGAGCGTCTCTGTTCGATGGTTCTGATCAGCCAACGGGCAGAATTCAGCCTTTCCAGCACATATTTGCGCTCTTCTTCGGAGGTCTTACCCCCTTTCAACAACGAGAGGTAGCGGCGATTAATCCTCAGAGTGGGAATGGACCTGTCGTTAAGCATCACCACATATTTATCGTCCATTTTCTTCACAATCAGATCGGGAGTTATCTGCCTTGCCTCAGATCCAAAAGCGGCAGCGGCTGGCTTGGGAGTTAACCCGGAGATTACCTTGAGTGCTTCTCGAATCTCCCCCTCAGTGAGCTTCAGAGATTCTGCAATCTTGCGGTAGTGATGTCTCTTCAAATCCTCCAACCGGGATTGCACGATTCTCATAACCGGGCTATCTTGCCTGCCTTGTTCCCGGAGTTGAATCATAAGACACTCTCGGAGGTCTCTGGCCCCTACCCCTGAGGGGTCAAAGGCCTGGATGGTCTCCAGCACCCTTTCCACCTCTGTCTCTGGGACATTCAAGGTTGACGCTATCTGCTGCACCGGACAGACCAAATATCCATCCTCATCGATATTTCCGATAATGGCCTCTCCGATCCTAAGCTCCTCCGGAGAAGAGAAGGCGATTCGGAGCTGTTGAAGCAGGTGGTCTGCCAGAGAAGCTTGGCTGACAACAACCGGCTGCTGTCTATCTTCGTCAAGGTCACCCCCCTGTCGCATAGGATAGCCCATCTCATATCCGGCGGCAAGATATTCGCTCCAGTCCACCTCATCGAAGTCAGAATCAAGCTCCTTCTCTTCTTCGGGTTCTTCCTCTTCCTCCGAAGATAGACCCTCTTCTTGTTCCTCTGATTCCTCCTTGGGAAGCTCCTCCAGCATTGGATTTAGCTCCAGTTGCTGTCTTATCACCTGTTCCAGCTCCAAGGTTGGCAGTTGGAGAAGCTGAAGAGACTGTATCTGCTGCTGGGAGAGTCGTTGCTGGAGCTGCAATTTTTGATCTAATCTTTGAAGCATCTATTCACCCGCTGGTTCTACTTTCTCTTATTTCTGTCCGCTCACTCTCAAGACGTTGGCATCCCCATCAGTCGAGTTTAAACCTTTCTCCTAAGTACACCTCCCGGACTTGCGGGTCATTGGCCAGTTCCTCCGCCGTTCCCGACTTAAGGATCTTGCCCTCAGACATAATGTAAGCTCTGTCAGTTATCCGTAAGGTTTCTCGCACATTGTGATCGGTGATTAACACCCCGATGCCTCTCTGTTTCAACTCGAACACAATGTTCTGAATATCTTCCACTGCAATTGGGTCTACACCCGTGAAAGGCTCATCCAAAAGGAGGAACTTGGGATTGGTAACCAGAGCCCTGGTGATCTCCACCCTCCGCCTTTCTCCTCCTGAGAGGGTATAACCTTTACTCTTAGCAAGATGGGAAAGAGCCAGTTCTCTTAAGAGCTTATCCAGACGCTGCCTGCGTTTTTCCTTGGAGAGGGGGAGGGTTTCCAGGACAGCCATTATATTCTCCTCCACTGTTAACTTCCGGAAGACTGAGGATTCCTGGGG
>DAOVDP010000164.1 GCA_030669445.1 Candidatus Latescibacterota bacterium
TACATAATCACCCCACCGTTGATGTTCCGGGCAGCTCTCCCCGCCGTCTGGATCAAAGACCGCTCCGACCGCAAGAAGCCCTCCTTGTCGGCATCCAAGATGGCAACCAAAGAGACCTCGGGCAGGTCCAGCCCCTCCCGCAAGAGATTTATCCCCACTAACACATCGAACTCCGCCAGCCTCAAATCCCGCAGTATCTCCACCCTCTCCAACGCCTCTATCTCAGAATGCAGATACCTCACCTTCACATCCATCTGGGCCAAGTAGTCGGCTAAATCCTCGGCCATCCTCTTGGTGAGAGTGGTCACCAGCACCCGCTCTCTCCGCTTCACCCGAATGCGAATCTCCTCTAACAGGTCATCTACCTGCCCTTTCACCGGTTTGACCGTTATCTTGGGGTCCATCAGTCCGGTAGGACGAATAATCTGCTCTACCACTACCCCCTTTGACTTCTCCAATTCGTATTCGCCCGGGGTGGCAGAGACAAAGATGACCTGGTTGATCATCGACTCGAATTCCTCAAAGTAAAGGGGACGGTTGTCAAAGGCAGAGGGAAGCCTGAAACCATACTCCACCAGTGCCTGCTTACGTGAGCGGTCACCGGCATACATCCCGCCAATCTGGGGGACAGTAACATGCGACTCGTCAATAATCAAGAGGAAATCCTTAGGGAAGTAATCCAACAGCACATAGGGCTTCTCCCCTGGGGCCCTGCCCGACAGATAGCGGGAATAGTTCTCTATCCCGGGGCAGTAGCCGATCTCCCGCATCATCTCAATGTCATACTTGGTGCGCGTCTCGATGCGCTGCGCCTCGATGAGCTTGTTCTGAGATTTGAATAAGGCTACTCGCTCCTCTAACTCTTCCATTATCCCCTGAATCGCTGCCTCCAGTCGAGGATAGGTGGTCACAAAATGTTTGGCAGGATAGATAGCCACCTTCCCTTTCTCTTCCTTAATCTCCCCCGTCAGCGAATTAACGACACAGATGTTGTCGATCTGGTTTCCGAAAAGTTCAATCCGCACGGCCTCCTTTTCGTAAGCGGGAAGTATCTCAACCACATCTCCGCGCACGCGAAAGGTACCCCTCTCAAAGGCGATGTCGTTTCGGGTGTAATAGATGTCCACCAGCCTTTTGAGTATCTCCTGTCTGTCGATGGTTTGTCCTACTTCCAGCAGAAGCAACTGTTCAGCATACTCCTTGGGCGAGCCGATGCCGTAGATACAGGAGACGCTCGCCACGACGATAACATCATCCCGCTCTAAAAGTGAACTGGTCGTCTTGAGCCGGAGTCTGTCTATCTCATCGTTGATCGAGGTGTCCTTCTCGATGTAGGTATCGGTGGTGGGAATGTAAGCCTCCGGCTGATAATAGTCGTAATAGCTTATAAAATATTCTACTGCACCCTCAGGAAAGAAGCCCTTCAGTTCACCGTAGAGCTGGGCAGCCAGAGTCTTGTTATGGGAGATAACCAGGGTGGGTCTGCCCACATTGGCGATAACCCGGGCAACACTAAAGGTTTTACCCGAACCGGTAACCCCCAACAGAGTCTGGAACTTCTCCCCTCGGAGTAGCCCCTCGGTCAGTTCTCGAATAGCCCGGGGTTGATCGCCGGTAGCTTGATAGTTGGAGACGAGTTCAAATTCAGCCATAATAATAGGTCAAAGGAAAGCAACAGGCGCTGAGCGGATGCTTTTTTACACCCCCAGTTCTGATAAGATGGGTTCGGCGTTCTTCAGCCAGGTGTGCTGCGGGTCGTCACGCATCTTCAGAATTCTCTTCTCTCCCGCCAAAATCCACAAGTAGTAAAGTCTATACCCCGGCGCAACTACAACCGGATGGTAGCCCTCGGGAATGGCCACTGTGTCATTGTCCTGCAGCAGATAGACAGAGTCGATGGAACGGTCATCGGTGTAGATCCGCTGAATGCCAAACCCCTGCTGGGGTTTGATCTTAAAGAAATACACCTCTTCCATATCCGACTCCTCCGGCAGGTTGTCAAAATCATGCCGGTGAGGGGGAACGCTGGACCAGTTGCCAGGAGGATTAAGGGTCTCCCCTATCAGTAAGTGTCCGGCGTTGAAATTTGAGTCTACAATATCCCTGATATCCCTGCGCCAGTTTAGTTGGCCTACAGACCTCAGTCCCACCTGCTCGGGACGGATGAGGGTCGTCTCTGTCTTCAAGTCAGAAGGTGCCTTACAAACTGCCACCTCCAGATCATTGGTCGCAATCACCTCGTAAGCCTTATCACAAGGGATATAGACCGAATAAGGACTATCAGAGAACACATCCTCTCTCTGGCCGATATTCTCGTACTCCACCCTGCCTACTTTGACTGTACACCGGCCAGAGAGGATAACCAGAACAGTCTCCTTGCCCGCGGCATCCTGGGCGAAACTCTCTCCTGTCGCAAGACGCAGTATGCCAAATTGGATAAATTGCAGTCGCTTATCCTCAGAGCCTATTACCTCGTTGTAACCACTATCCAATTGCTTCCTGATCTGAAGGCTCATTTCCCTCTTCCCTCCGGTTTTTCAAGTTTCGCACTTATTTTCTCAAGCACCTCGATCATTTGTTTGTGCTCTTCCTGTAGCTTTTTCCCGGTCTTGGCAAATGTATACACATTGTAAACCAGGACTCCCGCGAAGATCAACCAAACAACTGTCATTTTGACACCTCCCTCAAGTTGTGATGGGGATTTTCCCTACCCCATCTTCGATCTGGCAGGGATAGACGGCAGGTTCCATCCCTGTCTCTGTCTGGTACTTTTTCTCCACCGTTTCAACCAGAAGCGGGATGCTTGCTTTTCGGACTAAATTGACGGTACATCCTCCGAATCCGGCGCCGGTCAGCCGGGCTCCCAGTACCCCATCCACTGAACGGGCAATTTCCACCAGCAGGTCCAACCCTCGGCAGCTCACCTGAAAGTCATCTCTAAGGCTCTGATGTGACTGGTTCATCAATTGTCCAAACCTGACTACATCG
>DAOVDP010000132.1 GCA_030669445.1 Candidatus Latescibacterota bacterium
AACACAATCCGACCGAAGTCCTCAGTCTTTGTTACCCCCCAGGATTCAAAGACAGCCCTGGCCATAGGGCCATACAACTCCTCGGCATATTGTTTGATTCCCTCCAATAGCTCTCTGGCAGTTATGTGTCGCCTAACGGGAAGTTTGTTCAGAGTGTATTCTAAGGCAAGATAAACAAAAAAATACGCCTGCTGTTTATACCTACCACTCTCTGCAACCAGTTCTTCTATCTTCTCTGAAAGTCTCTCCTCTGAATTCATTCAGCCTCTCTCGATCGTTGAATAACAGCTACCTCTCCAATCACTTCTTGCTTCTTTTGGAATCAAAAAACCACTTGGCCTCACCCACGGGTCTCTTCTGGTAAGAGAAAACCAGCCGGAGAAATTTCGTCCGCTTGCTCAAAAGCCTTTTGCCAAAGAAGGTTACCCGAGGAAAATACAGGTTCACAGTTCGGCGTATCTGGCTGATTTCGATGGGCAAATTGGAGTATGGCGAATAGATCTCCCTCTCTTCTGTGCTACTCTCTCCCTTCTGAACGGCTAAGGGTTCGTACATCACATCCTGGTCATCTTCCAGATATATTGTCCAGAGTTCTGGTTCGAGGGAATGCTCTGAAAAGTGAGATTGGAGCCTCAGTTCTATCCTGAATTGGTCCTCAGGGTGGTGTTTATCCTCATATTTCTTGTATGCTTCTTCGTAAGAAAGCGATTCTTCTTCACAGGTTTTCCTGACCCAGGCATTTATCATCTCCTCTCCATAAAGTGCAGCTCCGACTTTAATTAACCCCAGGCTGTGAGGCTTTGAAAAAGGTGGCAAATTAGAATCTGACTCCTTGAATAAGGGATCAGGTATGGTGAAGTTGGCTGTCCATTGTGTCTTTACCTCTTCAAATGGTCTAATTCTTTCCGAAGTCTCCAGGGCAACAATTCTTACATTAGGCAGCCCATAATAGGGCTGTCCACATTGCACAAGAAAAAAGAGTCCAAGAAGGATCGCGATATTTAAAGACCTTTTGTCCAAAAATGGCTCCCAGTTGCTGAGTTTCGTTCGCAACAACACAGGGGAGAGAAGAGAGGGCTGCTCTCTTGTGTTTTTAGGTTTCTTCTCCCACAGGATTTATCAATGTACCAATATTTTCGACCTCGGCTTCTATCACATCGCCGGATTTTAAAAACTCTCCCCGAGGAGCACCAGTCCCCGAGGGAGTACCAGTAGCAATTATGTCCCCTGTCTCCAGAGTCATTATCTGTGAGATAAATTCGATAACCTCTGAGACGGGAAACAGCATATTTGCAGTATTGGAATCCTGTTTTACCTCTCCGTTCACCTTCAGCCGGATACAGAGGTTCTGCACATCTTCAATTCGCTCTTTCAAGGCAATACAGGGCCCACAGGGGGCAAAGGTGTCCATACACTTTCCGTGAAACCAATCAAAGAAGGGATCCCACTCCCGAGATTCTCGCCCTTTCTTCAGTTCCAGTTCCCTGGCGGAGATGTCGTTGAAAACGGTATAGCCTGCTATATGATGCTCAGCTTGCTCTTTCGAGATGTATTTCCCTGATCTCCCAATCACCACCGCCAATTCTACCTCCCAGTCGATATCTCTCCAAACCTTAGGAAGCAAGACCTGCTCTCTATGGCCTATAAGAGTGGTAGTAGGCGGTTTCATAAATACCCAAGGGGTGGTCTGTTCTCTCCTTATCTGCTTCCAACCCGACTCCGTTATGTGCTCTACATAGTTACCGGCCAGGCAGAGTATCTTGGGCGGTCGAGGAACAGGCGGGCAAAATCTAACCTCCTGGGAAGAGAAAATAATCTCTCCTCCCAAAGGATCGGAGACTTTTGTGTCTGACAAGGCATCTTCTAAGAATTCAGCCACTTTTCGGGCCGCCGTTATTGCCTGTTCTCCCAGTTCCAAAAACTGTAGCATATTTAACTGTCTTTCAAAGGGGGTCAGTTTGCCTACCTTTTGGCTATACAGGACATATCCTCTGTTCAGATCTGTCAGCTTCTGCCCCGAATACAGACATAGCCTCTCTTTGCCTTTTGCTTCAACTGTAGCCAGTCGCATATTTACCTTTCGTTTAGCTATCTTGTCTCATTAAGCTAAAGGACACCTTCTCCCCCACTCTATTATAACTCTGCCCTATTCCTTCAGACTGCTTGCCTTGTATATCCTCTCCTCAGTGATTATCCACTCCACTCTCACATCCTGAGAATTAGGTTCAATTCGATCCACTATCTGAAACTGATAGGCCAGAGCAACTGAAGAAGGCGAGCAGGAAAAAACAGCAAGTTCCGATAAAAAACGGTCGTAAAATCCTCCTCCCATACCTATCCGGTTACCCCGGAGGTCAAATGCCACCCCAGGTAGGATAACTAAATCAATAAGCTTCAAGTCGATGGACCTCAGGCACTCTTGCTTTGGCTCTTTTAAACCCGAAGGTTTCTCCTCTAACTCCTCAAGACTTTCTATCTGTGAACAGCTGACCGTTCTCCTTTCAAAATCAGTGACCGGCACTACGACCCGTTTTCCTTCCTCCAGGGCCTGCCTAATTAGACCGCGAGTATCCACCTCTCCTAGCTTAGACAATGACACATAGCAGTGGATTACCTTAGCTCTTCTATACAAGGGAAAGCTTAGCAGTTTATCTATGATGAACCCGCTTTTCTGCCGAATTTGGTCTTTGGACAAACCCTTTCGCCGAGTTAGAAGATTCTGTCTTATCTGGATCTTTTCGTCTTCTAAGAGCTTAGCTCCACCAGAAACCTCAGCCATAGTCCTTCCCCTCTGAGTTAAGCCCATAGGACAAAACCATATACAAATCTGATGATTAGATGGCCTGCTATCGCTTTTTAGCTGCTTTTCGTCCGTTGCTTGAGGGTCGTCTTATATTTCCTGAGGGCGCTGAGACTTTTGGAGTCCAGGGCTTTAAATATGGGAACCTTCCCGTAAGTTTTTGGACTATCAAGTCTCGAGGTTGCTTTAGTCTGCGGCCCGTTCTCAAGGAAATCTAAGTCGTTCAGATGTTTAGCTCCCAATTTCTGAACTGCCTTTCCTAACCTTTGGTCAGCAGTTACCACCCTAATTGAATCCTTGCGCATCCTCTGTTTAACTAAGGCTTTTATGGCCGAAGCCGCATTCTGCTTCTCTTTGGTAAAGAAGACTTTAACTTTGGAGATTTTCCCTGTCTTCTCATAACTGGCTGCAAGGGATGCGTCGAAAACGACACTCACTGCTCTACCGCTGACCTTTCGGTAGCCTTCAAGTTTGCGGATCAGCTCATCTCTGGCCTCCTCTGGCTGATCAGAAGAAACCAGTTTAGAGAACTGCGGCACAGCCAAGAGCATATAATGACCGTCAACTAATATCTCTTCCAACTTACCTACTCCTTTCCTTAAATGCTTGTGTGAGTTAAGTATGTAATTATGCAAGATTACTACGGTGACTTCAAACCTTCTCCAGGGGATGACCGGTCGCCCTACCGGGGAATTGTTGCCGACTCAAAAGTCACAATCACTACAGCAGGCTGTTCCTCACTTCCGTCTTTTTGCATAGAACTCTTTCAACTTTTTTTCTACATACGGGGGCACAAATTTGCTCACATCTCCACCCAGTCTGGTTATTTCCTTAACCAGAGTGGAATTCAGATAGCTGTATTCGTTATTGGTCATAAAGAATACGCTTTCAAAACTGCGGTCCAGACTCCGGTTGGTCAAGGCCATCTGGAACTCATATTCAAAATCGGTCATGGCCCTCAGTCCTCTGATAACAGTATGGATATTCCGGCGTCGGGCTTCATCCACCAATAGCCCGTCAAATGACTCCACGGAGATTTTATCCCAGTGGGCAGTGGTCTGCTTTACCATATCTACCCGCTGCTCAACAGAGAAAAGAAAGGACTTTGGGGGGCTGGAAACAACCAAGACAACCAAGCGGTCGAAAATAGAAATAGCCCTCTCCATGATGTCCAAATGCCCGTATGTTATCGGGTCAAAAGTACCTGGATAAAGCGCTTCTTTCAAAT
>DAOVDP010000061.1 GCA_030669445.1 Candidatus Latescibacterota bacterium
CGGTTCTTAGACCCTCTGGCCGATAAAATCCTCACCTTTTCAGTTCTTGTCTCTCTGGTTATTAAAGGTTTGGTTGCCGCTTGGATGGTAGGGGTCATCCTGGTGCGAGAGATAGTCATCACTGGTATGCGGGTGCGGGGCCTGCGTAGTGGCCGACAGATGGCAACCTCAAAGCTGGCCAAGTGGAAAACAGCAATTCAGTTGGCTGTCATCTTCACTTTTCTGGTGTTTCTCAACCTCCAAAAGACTTTTATTCGATGGAGGATACATTCCCCTCTGTTGGATGATGATTTTTCTCACTATTTTCTCAACGGAGCAACGATGGCAATGATGGTCTTGGCGCTCGTTTCGGCTGTGCCGTATCTTCTCGGTCGTAGCAAGTAATGCCATAGTGATTTGGGGTATATTATCGAACCTTAATCTCTCCCACCATCTCCTCAAATTGGTTGATCTGCTGCTTTGAGGTAAGTACCCCTATCTCTATCTCATATCGTCGTGTCTCACCCGGTTCTAAAAACTCCAGCTCTCCGCTCTCCCTTGCCTTGGCCCTGCCTTCTACCCGGCAGTTGGCGGGCTCGATTCCTACCACATAACAGCCCTCCCCGTTCATCTTCCATTCTACCAACACAGGTAATTGCTGCTTTTTGTATTTGAGGTAAAAACCAATTCCTTCTCCGTTTCCAAAACTTTTGTTCACTAAGGCGACATAGGTGTAGCCTTGTTGGTCGGTCTTTAGGTCAAGGTAGTAAACACGCTCTTTAAAACCCGGAGTAGGAGGAAGAAAATGGTTATATCTTTCCATCTCTACCTTAGCCTCTTCGTCTCGGGGTTGGAACGAACCCACCGGACAGATGAGTTCGGAGCCCTCGGCTACTACTGGGAATCCGCCGTTTATGTGATAGAGAATCATATGGGGGGTTCGTTCAAAACCTAAATTCTCTACTGTGTCTTCAAGTTTCAGTCTGCTTTCCCCCAGCCAGGCGGTTATTCTTCGGGTAAGACAGATGTTTTCCCCAAAGACTGCGGCTTCCCTTATCTTTCCTTGAGTCCACACTATGTAGTCCCCTTCTTCCCAGTACCCGTCGGCTAAGACATTTTGAGCGGGGAGGTTAGAGATTCTGCCGTGTAATCCCAACGGCTCTCCCTGATCTACACAGGGTTCACCCAGATGGGTCAATCCACAGGTGGTAAGCAAACCACCGAAGAAACTTCTGAGCCACCTCAATCCCTGGGGTTCAAAGAAAGCGGGCGAGACCTCGCCAGTACAGGAGCGCCAGCACAGAGGTGTCCCTCGGTACTCAGCGAAACTTATGTCCATTCCTCTGCCAGGCAAAACAGTGAAATTCAACCCACTGCCAGTCCGAAAGTCCACCGCTTCTGTTCCTGCTGCCTTCCCTTCTCCCAGCCAGTATCTCTTTACTCCTCCTACCTGGGAGATGTCGCCGATGTGACGCAGCAGGTCCCTCTTGGTAAAAGCTTTCCCATATAGTTTAGGCATTTTTGAAGAGCGGAAAATCACCTCCTTTTTGCATTCTGTCCTCTCACTTTTTTCTTCTGGTAGCGAAGTTTATCCTCAACGCTTCAGTCTTCTTCAATTCCTCCATAATGTCCGAAACAATTCCATAGGGCACATTCCTGTCGCACTTCAGAGAGACAATAATTCTGGGATTCTTGGACAGTTTCCGGTAGATAACGGAACGCACTTGCGGCATATTCACTATCATATCATCAATGCATATCCTTCCCTCTGCTGTTGCCCAGATATAGGTGATGTTCCTTTTGGTCTCAATCCGCTCTATTTTCTTGGCTGAGGGCAGCTCCACTGACAGTCCCCGATATCGGACAAAGACCGTGGAGACCATAAAGAAGACCAGCAGCAGAAAAACTATATCTGATAATGAACTGGTGGGAATAACCGCCTCTACGCTCACTTTTCGTTTGAATCTCATCTTTACTACTCCGGTGACGCAATGGATATACGCTTGGCACCAGCCAGTTTTACCTGGTCCAGTACCTCGATGAAGACCTCATATTTGGTTTCCCGGTCAGCTTTCAGAGAGACAATGAGCCTGGGGTTTTCTGCTAACCTGGTTTTTACTTCCTCTCTGAGTTGGGCTATGGGGATAATTTTCCCCTCGCACATAATCTCCCCTAAAGCGTTAACCCAGATATGGCATATGTTCTTCTTCTGCACTTCTATAGCTTGACCTAATGCAGGTAAGGTCAGGCCAATTCCTTTGTCCATATGCATAGTAGTGGTGACCAGGAAAAAAATAATCAGAAGAAAAGCTATGTCAGGCAGTGAAGCTGTGGGAATTACAGGCCTGGCTATTTTTTTGCTTCTGGGGATCATTTTTTACTCTCTCCCATTTGACCCTGTTCAGTATATCCCATATCCACTAAGGTATCAACCAGGGCGATGGAACTCTCTTCCATATCGATCACTATTTTGTCGATTCTGGAGGCAAAGAAGTTGTAGAATGCCTGAATCAGAATAGCGACAGCCAGTCCGGCGGCGGTGGTGATAAGGGCTTCAGAGATACCTCCAGCGACTATGCTGGGCTCTACATCGCCTCTGCGGGCAATAGCGGAGAAAGCTCTGATCATCCCGCTAACCGTTCCCAGAAAGCCCAGAAGGGGAGCAATGCTGATGATGGTGGAAAGCCAGATCATGCCCTTCTCTAAGAAGGCCATCTCTATAGAACCGCCATCCTCAATGGCCTTTTCCATTCGCTCTAACCCATGCTCGGTCTTTAGCAAGGCAGCGTGAAATATTGAGGCCACAGGCCCTCTGGTGTTAGCACAGACCTCAATAGCACCTACAACCCCTGACTCTTCCAGGGATTGCTGAACCTTAATGAAAAACTTCTTGGCGTTAATTGAGGCCCGGGTTAAACTCCAGAAACGCTCAAAAACAAAGGCTATTCCTATTACTAAACATACCAACAAGGGCCACATAAAAGGCCCCCCCTTGTTGAACAACTCAACCATTGCTTCATCTCCTTTTTGATGTGGTTGATGATTTCTGGCTCTTCAGCAAATGCAGAGAAATATGTATTCTCTGCGTGGAAAGACTTTTTACTAACAAACCAGTTGGTAAGTGATGAAATAAACGACATCAAGATAGTTCTAAAAATACACTATCTATTCAGCTCTGTCAATACATTTCTGAAAGTGCTCTCTTTAAAACCAATTGTTATGGTTTCAGCGTTGGGGGGAGAAATCTGTGTAGTTGATTAAGATAACCGCACAGTGGATTCAAGCGTCGATAGCTCAACAACCGAACAAAGATCGCGAGACAAGCTCTTTAGTTTTCTTTGCATAGATGGCTCCACATAAAAATCACTTTACAGTCGATGGCTTTTGTTGTATATTGCCGGGGAGGAGGTAGCTATGCTCAGAAGGGTAAAGGAAGACATCCAAACTGTTTTCAACAGGGACCCGGCAGCCAAAAGTGTCCTGGAGGTGATCCTGTGCTATCCAGGGCTTCATGCTATATGGCTGCATCGGGTAGCACACTGGTTTTATCAGCGGAACAGGTATCTGGGCGCTCGGTTCATCTCCCATATCAGCAGATGGCTCACCGGGGTTGAGATCCACCCCGGGGTGAAGATAGGCAGGAGGTTCTTCATCGATCACGGAATGGGAGTGGTAGTTGGGGAAACTGCAGAGATCGGTGATGATTGCCTTCTTTACCAAGGGGTAGTGTTGGGAGGCACCTCTCTGAAAAAGGAGAAACGGCACCCTACTCTGGGCAACAATGTGGTGGTGGGCGCAGGCGCTACTATCCTGGGGGCAATAAACATCGGCTCAGGGGCAAAGATAGGTTCAGGCTCTGTGGTGATCCGAGATGTACCCAAAGGAGCCACTGTGGTGGGCATCCCCGGCAGAATAGTAGAAGAACATCGAAAACCAGTGATTGACCTGGAACACGGCAAGCTCCCTGATCCAGTGGCTGAAGCCGTCCGCTTGGTGCTGAAGAAAGAGGAAGAGATCGAAAAAAGAGTGCGAGAGTTGGAAAACTTAGAGGGAATAACCTCTCGTATAGACGAATACATAGAAAAAAAGAAAAAAGAGATCGAGAGAGAATTCTGGGAAAGCGGCCAGGGTAACAATTCGAAGGCAAAACCTTGACCGCCTCTTCTGGTAACCCGTTGTCTCGGTAATATTAACCAATGGTACTATTTGCTGGTGGGTAACAATCTTGCAAAATTAGCGTTCGTACAGGTCTCCGTAGGGGCAACCCTCCGTGGTTGCCCAATCAATATCAGGATCAGGGCAGGCACGGGGGCCTGCCCCTACGAAAATGTGCCTATAATCCTTTATCTTCCAAAGGTTGTTGCGAAATAGCACCATTGGTTATTACCCCTCTGTTCGGCCATTCACCTTGATAAGATTTCTTTTTATAGGGCTATTTCCCTTCCTTTCCTTTGCGATTCATATATTGATAGGATCAACTCCACTGGTCTCCTGGCACTTTCACCGCTGATCATTGGCTCTCTGCCATTCAGTACGGCATCGGCCATATCAGCAATCAGCTCGATATGCCCCTCCATTCCAATGGCAGTGGGATCTGATACCCCGCCGGCGTGTTTCTCTTCGATCGGAACCTGCTTTTCCTCAGCCATCTCATCTTCATCGGCAGTGGTAGCCCATTGGGTGATCCTATCATTATGGATAGTGATTGTTCCCTTCTTGCCGTGCAATTCGATCTTGGTCGATTGTCCAGGATTGACAGAGGTTGTTCCCTCTATGACTCCATAGGCCCCATTTTTGAAATGCAGCAGCGCCACTGCGGTATCCTCAACAGGGATATCTCTGACGAGATGGGCACATTTAGCATAAACTGACTTTACCTCACCCATAATCCACAACAGAATGTCAATTCCATGAACCCCCTGGTTCATCAGGCATCCACCGCCGTCCAGTTCCCAAGTGCCACGCCACTGACCACTGTTGTAATACTTCTGTGAGCGGTAATATTTCAGATAGGCATCGCCCAAGACCATTTGTCCCAGTAGACCATCTTGAACAACCTCTCTGGTCTTTTTGTAGGAGCCATAGGTGCGTCTCTGGAATATGCATCCCAGCTTAGCTTTATTTCTGTCACAGCTCTCTATCAGCCCGTCTATTTTGGCGAGACTGATGTCTAAAGGTTTCTCGCAGAGCAAATGTTTGCCTGCTTCAGCAGCGGCACAGCCCATATCGGCGTGCATGCCCGAGGGGGTACAGATGCAGACAACATCCACATCCCGGCAGGCTAACAACTCTCGAAAGTCCTTGTAAAAAGCAGGCATCCCCTGTTCATGAGCAAACTCTCTTCCTTTTTGCTCATCAATGTCACAAACCGCCACCAGTTCTGCGTCTTTACATTTTTCTATGCTCTTTGCATGGAAAGGCGCTATTACCCCACAGCCAATTATGCCAAACCCTAACTTGCCGTTTTTCATCTTTCCACTCCTTGGTATGATCTGTTAACGACCTTTTTATGAGGCATCTCCACTCTGTGAAGGAGGTAAAAATACAACGAATTTTTCTTTAGGTCAAGAAAAAACTTGACAACTGGTGAGCCGTTTTGTATCTTTCAGACAATTTCCTTTCCTTTTGTTCTGCTGTTCAATTTCCTTCCAATTGCTTCTCTTTAGTTTCTCAACGGATAAAGTAAGAGTAGCTCAATCTAAACCTGTAATTTGAGGAGAAGACCATTATGGATATTGTCAAACTTAAGACAATGAACATAATCGAGTTAGGTGAACTGGCCCAAAAACTTAAGATTCCTGAATATGGTAGTTTGAGAAAACAAGACCTTATATTCAAGATTCTGGAGGCACAAACGAAAGAAGGAGGTCCACTGTTCGGAGAAGGAGTTTTGGAGATACTGGACGATGGCTATGGGTTCCTTCGCTCCACTGCTTACAACTACCTTCCCAGTCCAGACGATATCTACATTTCCCACTCCCAGATCAAGAAATTCGACTTGCGGACGGGAGATACCGTTTACGGACAAGTACGTCCTCCCAAGGAGAATGAGAGTTATTTCGCCCTCCTAAAGGTGGAGGCGGTGAATTTTGAAGATCCGGAACTGGCCAAACAGAGGATCCTTTTCGACAATCTCACCCCCCTGCATCCCCATGAGAGGATAAAGCTGGAGGCAGACCCAACGAAATTCTCCACCCGAATCATAGATCTTCTGGCGCCTATCGGAAAAGGGCAACGGGGACTTGTCGTTTCCCCTCCCTTTGCCGGCAAAACGGTGTTGCTGCAAGAGACAGCCAACAGTATTACCAAGAATCACTCTGAGATAAAACTGATCGTTCTCTTAATTGACGAACGCCCGGAAGAGGTAACAGAGATGGAGCGCTCGGTCAAGGCAGAGGTGATAAGTTCCACCTTTGACGAACCGCCAGAGAGACATGTACAGATCTCCAAGATGGTGTTGGAAAAGGCCAAGAGATTGGTGGAATACAAGCACGATGTGGTTATCCTGTTGGACAGCATTACCCGGCTGGCCCGGGCATACAATTCCATCATCCCTCACAGCGGAAGGGTTCTCTCCGGTGGGGTGGATGCCAATGCTCTCCAATGGCCCAAGCGATTCTTCGGCGCCGCCAGAAAGATCGAAGAAGGGGGAAGTCTCACTATTATCGCCACCGCCCTCATTGAAACCGGAAGCCGCATGGATGAAGTCATTTTTGAGGAGTTCAAGGGAACAGGAAATATGGAGATACAACTGGATAGAAACCTGAGTAACCGACGCATTTTCCCTGCCATAGATGTGAACCGCTCCGGGACAAGAAAAGAGGAGCTGTTGCGTTCAGAAAAGGAGTTGCACAGAACCTGGCTGCTGAGAAAAGTGCTCAGCCAGATGCCGTCGGATGAGGCAATAGAATTTCTGCTAACTCGATTAAAAAGAA
>DAOVDP010000177.1 GCA_030669445.1 Candidatus Latescibacterota bacterium
TCGTAGTTGACAAACTGATAGCTTGTCTTGTCCTTTGCGTAGGTTATTCTAAAGAGATGATTTTCTAAGTTTTCTTGATTTAGTGCGATTTTATCTAATTCATAGTAAATCTTGTCATCGTTCAAATTCTCAAGAGACTGCCCGATAATCTCGGATAAAGCGGTCTTCTCTGCCCACCGTGGGATGCTAAAGTGAGAACGAGGAGAGGTACACCTATTTATGGTAAGTATCTTTGCTACTATGGAGGTTGAAAGCTCACCCCCAGTAGTATGATTACCAAAAGCCCTTGAAAATCTCCACTGTTCCCAAAGGGCGTTGGCAATGGCAAGATCAAGAAATGGTTTACTTTCTTGGGTTACTACGTCCTCTATAGTGGTAATAATCTTAGTTGGATCCGAAACAATCTTACATATGAGGCGGATCTTATTGGCCTGGCTATCCGTAAGTTTTCCAATAGGCCATATTATACGCTTCTTTACCTTCCTGCCTTCTCGGTGAGATTCGGCAATAGAATAAGACTTATAAATTGTACTCTTATATCTGGATGTTTTGTAGCTGAGATGCATTATGTAGCCCCCTTCCTATAGATTATGGACTACATAATAACACACTAATTGGCTTATGTCAAGGCTTTTTTTTCGAATCTTGTGCGTTTTTTATGGACTACACTATAGAAACTATCTATTTGACGTTTCCACTAATATCAAGAATATTGGTAGGTTAGACGAATCTCATGCCATTTTCTTTCCGGAATATGGGTTAAAACAGGTTTTTGGCATTGATTAAAACAGATTTATACGGAGGATATCATAGGGGCTGCCGGTCGCCCTCCTGTGTCTTCAAGAAACAAGGAAGCCCACGATTTTAATCGTGGGTACCAAAAACAGAAAAGTACATACAACCGATTCATCGGTTTTTCAGTTAGCTACCTGACTGGTTTACAAAAACCCCTAGGCAAAGCGTAGGATGTCGAAAATTCTCCATCAAGAAACCGTTAAAATGGTTTACCGTCTTGTTAATATGCCTTTTTCGACCCACGAATAAATTCGTGGGCTGCCAGAGAATGAATCTCGGAATCCGGGTTTATCTTTCGTTAAGAAATACCACCTCGCGGCCCTTCAGTTCGGGATCATAGGTTTTGCCATATTCACCGAACTGTTTAGATTGATGTCTCATTCTGTCTACCTCTGTCTAAATCAATGCTCCATATACTGTCTGAATCAATGCTGCAAAGGAGCTGAGGAAAATGCCGCTTTCTATTGGAATCATCGGTTTGCCCAATGTGGGCAAGACTACCCTGTTCAATGCCCTCACCCAGGCGGGTGCAGAGGCCTCTAATTATCCCTTCTGCACCACTGACCAGAATGTGGGCGTAGCTGAGGTGCCAGACGAGAGGCTCTGGCGATTGAATCAGTTGCTGAACCCCAAAGAGTGCATCCCCACCGCTATTCAGTTCATCGATATTGCCGGACTGGTCAAGGGAGCAAGTAGAGGCGAGGGTTTAGGTAACAAGTTTCTGGCCTACATCCGCCAGGTGGATACCATCGCCCATGTGGTGCGCTGCTTTGAAGATGTAAATGTTGCCCATGTGGATGGTTCGATCGACCCTAAGAGGGACATCGGGGTGGTGAATACAGAGCTGGCGCTGGCAGACCTGGAGACAGTGGAAAAGCAGATCGCTAAGGAGAACAAATTGCTGAGGATTGAGCCCAAGCGGGAAACGGAAAGGCTGGAGACTTTGAGCGAAATCAAAGAGGGGTTAGACAGGGAAATAGCGGCAAAAGAGCTTGGGCTGACGAAAGAACAGGTCGAGTTGATTCGAGCTGACAATCTGCTCACATTGAAGCCCACTACGTACATCGCCAATATCGGCGAGGAAGAGGTTGATAAGGAGGAGAGTCCATATTTGCGCGCTGTGAAGGAGAGCGTTGGCCCGGAGAATGTAATTCCTATATCTGTGGAAATCGAGGAAGAGATATCCGAGTTGCCCCCGGCAGAAAGGAAGGGATTCTTGGAGGATTTGGGCTTTGAGCAGCCGGGCCTTGACCGGATAGTTCTGGCCGGTTACCGGCTTCTGGGCCTGATCACCTTTTATACCATAGCCAACGAGAAGCTCAGGGCCTGGCAGATTCTTAAGGGTGCTAAGGCCCTCCAGGCGGCAGGCAAGGTCCACTCCGATATGGAGAGGGGCTTTATCCGTGCTGAAGTGGCCAAATATGAGGATTTAGAGAGACATAAAACAATGGCAGAGCTTCACCACCGGGGCCTGGTGCACACCGAAGGGAAAGAATACCAGATACAGGACGGGGATGTGATCTATTTTCTGTTCAAGGTGTGACTACCTTCAACAGGTTGAATAGCACTTGCGGCGGATTAGATTAAGCGAAAAAAGTCTCCCCCTTTTTTAAGTGCTTGCTGATCACTTCTTCGTTGAGCTCTACACCAAGACCAGGCTCGTCGGGTACCTGAATATATCCCTCATTAATCATGGGCTTGTCTGTTTTGATCAAATCGTTCCACCAAGGCACATCTGCGGAGTGGAATTCCAACGCCAAGAAGTTGGGAATAGAGGCGCACGTGTGGGCTGCTGCTATGGTCCCAACAGGGCTGGAGACATTATGTGGCGCTACCGGGATATAGTAATTCTCAGCCATATCCGCAATCTTCTTCGTCTCTGCTAATCCCCCCACCTTAGGGATGTCCGGTTCCAAAATATCGGCTGCCTGTTTTTCGATCAGTTCCCTAAAGCCGTG
>DAOVDP010000001.1 GCA_030669445.1 Candidatus Latescibacterota bacterium
CTCCCAGGGGTCTCTATCTTTATTCCGTCAAATCCGCTTGACCTCTGGGAGTTGAACTCGGCTCGCACATCATAGGTGAAAGTGGCCTCTACGCCTGTGGGGGTAGTGGCTACGCCTCTGGGCGGATTCGGTTGGTCCAACAGGGCCACTTCACCTACGCACCGGGCAGCCAAGGCTGGGGAATGCTCAACCGAGAGGCTGTTGACCCTGATAACTTCCGTGGAGGAGCCGGTAAACAAGATCCTGAACTGGAAATAGCGGCGAGGACCGGGAAGGAAGTCCAAAGGAACTACGGAAGTCCCAGTAGCATCGATCCGGAGAGGTTCAGACCAAATGCTCCAATGCTCTGAATCATATCTAATGGGTCCTCTTCTAATAATGGCAGCCCCTGGAGCCTTTTCTGGGAGTAACTTATCGTACTCGTCTTGGGATATTTCCTGTTCATCTCGTGTCTCTACATCTACGCTGTAGTACACCAAGGGGGTGTCATCCGTTCCATTTCTCACCTGTAACACGGCGGAGACCTCACTCCCTTGGCGCGTCTCCTCCCCCCACTTCTCCGCCCTTAAGGTCAAATTCCCCAAGTTAACTGGGTTTTGAAACTCTATGAACTTGGAGAGATAGCTTGCCCGGGGCACAAAACCCTGTCCGTAGACCTCAAGCTCAGCGATCTCGAAAGGGTTTGGGACCAGCATTCTCAGCTTGATGAATCGGACCAGTTGCAGGGAAAATCCGATATCCACCACCGGTTCCGGGGTAATTTCTAACCGCTTTAGGACTTCATACTCGGGTCTGCCCTCCTTGCTGAAGTGCCGCCCATCGTTAATCGAGAGTTCGAAACCCCTTACAAAATCTTCCCTTCCATCTGGGCTGGGATAGAATACAATCCGGTTAGCCCAATACGAAGCCCCCAGGTCAAAGTAGAAGATCCTTCCAATCTGGGTGACCCCAAACTTCTTAAAGGTCTCTCCAGTGGAGGTGGTGCTGTCTCCGTCCACTATAGCAGCGTTAGAGAAGCTTTCGGCCGTGTTGTTCCACACTCGTGGCGTTCCTTCGGCTGTAAAATCCGCGGGAGGGTCACTCCTTAGGTCTTCCCACGGTTTGACCGCTTGGATGATATTCTCATCAGGCAAAAATCCATACGGTTGTATCGCCTTCGGGGTCTCGAAGTCGATGGCTGCCGAGACCTCACTCTGAGACTCCCAGGGCAATCCCCCTTCACCAACGGCCCAGGTGTTCACTCCAGCCCGGGCCGCTCCTGCGGATGTTAGAACAACTGTTGTGATCAGGACAATGAGTCGAAGGGACATTAGCTACCTTATCTTGGCCAATGACGGGGGGGGACGGTACCCCCTATATACGTCTCTCTGGAAATGAAAAGCAAGCTCGGTCGTTTCGATGGGCTCATCCCGATAATCAAACCTCAAGGTTATCTCTTTCAGAGTGACCGAAAACCTCTTTACATCGGGGTCAAGTTTTGGGAAGACAATATAGCCTTCATCTTCTTGGCCGCTAAACATGATGTCAGATCTGTACAATGTTTTTTTCAACACGTCCTTTCTTTCCTGGTACCGGACGTGGAGATTTCCGGCCTGGCTCATGGCGTGCGCCCGGTAATATTCTGACAGTTCCAGCAGACTCAGGGACTTATACAGACGTCCGCTCTCCGAGGTAAGCTCTGCTTTGTATGGGTCCACCTGCATCTTCGGGTACAAATAATTCTTTACCCTCAACAGAAACACTGTAAACCTCTGCGGGGTCCAATCATCTCCCATTGGCTTCCAATTTCCATAGGTGTAAGGATTTGTTGACATAGCACCAGCCGTTGACTGGGCAGCAAACCTCCTGTTTAATTCATCATCTGATACAGGCCTGAGATTTATCTCCAGCCTTTCGTAGATATAGGAGACAGAGCCATCGTCTCTTACGATCTTATTCGGCCCTTGCTGATCCTCTGGCATTGGCTGTATAGGACCTGCAAAGTAACGCCCGCAGCCGATGAAAAAAAGAAATAAGGCCAATAAGTACCAAGATCTGTGCATATAGCAATCTCCTTACTGATCTGAATTTGGAGAATGTCCTGGGGAATGTGAAAGTTCTCAGCTAAAAGGTAAACTCAGTAGGCCGCGACCAGTGCTCGCCCACCCGTCCGTTCGGCTGAGGTCACGGCGAAGCCTCGGGTGGGCACAGACGGCCCGGGGACGGGCCTTAGAGCTTCTATTGCGGAGTACTGAGATTTTTATCGAAAAAGGAAGAAGGTATAAAATAATAATTTGCAGCGGTTGTGTACATCTGCAATCAGAACTTGACAATGCTAATAATGAGAAGGGGAGGGGAGAATGAAGAATCCTTTTCACCCCTCCCCTTTTGGGGTTAGCTAACAACCCAACCCAATCGCATATTAGCGGAACAGAGTCTTGATCGCTCCCCAAGACTCAGGTTCCACAGCGGTTGGGGCTCCCAGCATCTCAAACTCAGTGCAGAGAGTCGGATCGTGGCATCCCAGCTCAGCGGGTCCATGGGTTGAGACCTGATGGGTCCGGCCGGCGTCATCGGCGTCATTGACGGTAACGCCCATCCCGATGATCTGCCCCTCTGCGAAGACATGGGGCGTGCTGGCGGCATACCCATCTCGTGACAACCAATCAAAGCAGGTCATCTTAACCTCATAACTGACTGTCACATTAGTGGACAGATGTCCGGCACCCTCGGGCAGGACCTTAGCGACTGCCTCCATATACTCCGGCGCCTCGCACCACCGCATGGCGGGGTCCTGCATGTACTGTATACTACCGACCTGAGGATAACCGCCGGGTGTCATAACGTCGAAGACAAACTGCTGCATATCCTCCCGGAAACCTTCACCAGTGCCGCCTCCCGTGTAGGATTCGCTGTGGTCGGCATCTATGATGATCTCAAACCGATCATCCTTCCAACCATTGTTAATCGAGGTTTCATCGACGTTTAACATGTCATCGGTGACCTTGGCAAATACGTACAACTTCTCAGGCGACCAGGCCGCCTTGACGGCGACGTCTAAGTCGTCCTTCTCCGGGTTCACACCGGTTAGGGTGCAAAGCATGTCATCTATTGTAATGACGTACTCTGCAGGAAACCACGCCCAGTCGGCATCATCGCCATCGACGGTTATCGTGGCACCCGCCGGGAGCCCGACACAGGGATACGGCCCCAGGCCCCAGGCACCTTCGGAGTAGGCGAAACTGATCCCACTCCAGGCAAGAATCGCAATAGCTACTGCAACTACGATAGTTAGCTTTCTCATTTTTTCACCTCCTTTCCTGTTAAAGTGGTAGTGTTTTGATTGCGACTTCAAGAATGTACCTATTTAGCATCACCTCCTCTCTTCGGTGAAAATATGTTGCTTTTCAACCTGGATTCTTTCGTAAAAAGTCTAAAATCTATCGCAGAGACGCAAAGAGAAAATGAGAGACATATTCAACTGATTATCTAAAGAATATCTTTTTTTTGCGTCTTTGCGTTGAAATGAATGAGGTTTTGAACGCAGCTTCAATTAGTTGGGGGAGGCCGGCACCTTGCGGTGCCGGCCGGCGAAATCAAGGAGGTGATGTCCTTTATTGTTTTCGCCTACCCCACCAATTGAAATTCTTTTTAATGCAAAAGCGAGGTAATCTACCCCTCGCCTTGCCTTATCTTAAGGACCAGCGCCGCAGGATTTCCGGATGATCAATTTCGGCTCTAAAATAACAAAGGAACGCTCTTCCTTAAGCGTTCCCTCTATGGCATCGATTAACATATTCGCAGCTATCTTCCCCATCTCCAACATCGGTTGTTCCACTGTGGTCAGGGGAGGGCTATAGTAGGCCGCCGCAGCGATATTATCGAATCCCACCACCGCCAGATCCTGGGGTATAGTGAGTCCTTTTTCGACAGCCGCTCTTATCGCTCCCAGGGCATATTGGTCGTTGAAGGTGCACAAAGCCGTAGGAGGATCCCTCTCCAAGAATCGCATCATTGCGGAATACCCGGAACCGGGGTCTGACCTGAGTTGAGTTTCCTGTTCGACCCACCTTTTATCATACTGTACACCGTATTCCTCCAGAGCTCGCTTATATCCTTTCCACCTCTTAGCAGATGCAGGGATCTCGTCGGGTCCCAGGATAAGGCCGATTCGCCTGTGTCCCAATTTAATCAGATGCTCCGTGGCCAGGAAAGCTCCCTTTACGTTATCTACATCCACGTAAGGAATACGAAGTGCCTCGACTTTGTTCCCGATGAAAACCACAGGTATATTATCCTCAGCCAGTTGATGGAGAATTCCTTCCTCCAGCCGGAATACAGTCCCAGCAAATAGAATCCCCGCCGCCCGGTTGGCCCTATGCACTTCTACACACGCTTTCTCTTCCCCGAAGTTATTCTCTAATGAGGAAATTAAAGGATAATATCCCCTTGCGATACTTGCTTGTTCTATACCACTGATGATCGCCCCAAAATACGGATTTCTCATTTCAGCTACAACCACACCGAAACTCCGGCTTTTCTTGGTTCTCAGGGACTGGGCAAAGGGATTTGGTTTGTAACCTACTCTCTTCGCGACAGTTAGAACCAGATCCCGAGTCTTAGGGCTTATTCTTATCTCCGAGGCCTTATCGTTGATCACCTTGGATGCCGTGGTAACGGAGACGTGCGCTTGTTCAGCTATATCCTGTAAAGTTATTGACATACTCTTTCTCATTCTCACCTTCTGGTAATTCTGCTAAAAGGTAAAACGTTTAACGTTTGAGCAAACAGGTAAATAAAAAGCCCCTCCTTGTCCAGGCCACTTTTTTACAAAGATAAAGAGAAATGGGCAGCTTGTCAAGTATTTTTTATTTTTTTTTCTGAATGCCCCCCCAAACTGGAGTGGAGAAATGGCCCAATAGCGCTATAGATTTTAAACTTGTATAGTCGAAACTTTTTTACTGCGCCAACCTTATCAGCTTTGATCCGTCCGCAAAAAGTCTAAAATCCACCACGAAGACACAAAGAACACAGAGAAAAACAAACATACAATTAGTTAATTATTTTAAGATACCCTCGGTCTGGAAAATCTCCTTGACAAAGTCTCGGGATTGTGGTAGATTTTAGTTTGCGCGCGGTTTTGTACGACCAAAACAACCCCAAAACATGAAGTTCAGGAGCAACTACGAGAGGCGTAGGGCTAACCGGAGGTACAGGCTCCAGACTGTACCCGCTCACCAAAATAACCAAAATCAATTGTAAGTCGAGATCATTATGAAATTAAAAGGAATAATCCGTAATCCAAATTGTTATTTTCTATTTTTCTTTTTATCTTTATATTTTTATTTTCTTTTAGTTTTTGATTCAGCCATATATTATCATTATTATCAACCGATTTTTCTCTTCGATAGAACGTTTTTGAAAGAGTTTCTCCTATACCCGGGGGGATTAATCGAGTGGATTGCCCTATTCTTTTTCCAGTTTTTTTATCTTAATTGGTTAGGCTCCTTAATAATTTCTGCTCTTTTTCTAACTATTTTTATAGCTGCTTACAAACTCATTGGGAAAATAGGAAATGTTAAACCTGCCTTAATTCTTGCCTTTCTGCCAGTCAGTTTATTGTTAGTTTTACAAAACCATTATAATTTTCCATTAATAATTGCAGTTAAGTATTTATTTTCTCTTATCTTTTTGCTTTTATATATAAAAATCGCAAATAAATATATGATACTTCTCATTCATCTGTCAGGTGTGATTTACTACATTTTGGGTGGATGGGGGTATCTGTTTTATATTGCACTGTGCATATTATATGAATTGCTTTTTTCAGAAGATTCAAAAAAATTTATCTATGCTGGATTTAACATGGTAATATGTTTCTTATATCCCTATATTGCGGCACGATATCTATTTGCGATTACACTTACGGAAGCATATATTTATATTGTTCCTTATGAACTCTATTACGAGCCAATTTTATTTAAACCAACATTGTGTTTTTATCTATCTTACCTTTCCCTGCCGGTGTTGATGGTAACGATTTTCGTTTATTCTAAATATATAAAGACCGAGTTAAAACACAGAACTAAACAATTATCAAGGTGGCAGCATTTATTGATACAATCAATTATTATTATCCTTGTGGGGATTTTTGTGCTCGAGTTTTCTTATAAGCAGGAAGAAAAAAGGAAGATTCAGATAGACTATCTTGCTGAACAGGGCCAATGGAAGGAACTTCTGGCTTTATCCTTTGAAATAGACAAATATGATAGGCAAGTGAATTTTAACGTAAACAGAGCATTATATCATACTGGACAATTACTCGATGACTTGTTTAACTATCCGCAATTGCTCGGGACCGATGGTCTATTTATTGATAGAATCCTTGGCAGTCAGATAGCTATTCCAGCTAGCGATATTTATTTTGATTTGGGACATATCAATGCATCTCAGGTTTTGGCTTATGAAGGTCAAACAAAATTCAAGTACAATCCGAGAATTCTAAAGCGACTTGTCTTAACAAACATTATCAATGGGAAATATATTGTTGCGAAAAAATTTTTAGATCTCCTCAAAAAAAGTATATTGCATAGAAAATGGGTTAAGTACTATGAAAACTGCCTGTTCAATAAATCTCTAATTGAGTCTGACAATCTAATTCAATCAAAACGTGAACTAAGACCCAAATTTGACTTTCTTATTAACTGCAAGAACCCAAATTATGATCTGATTTGGTTGTTAAAGGCAAATGGAAACAATAAAATGGCTTTTGAATATTTAATGGCATACTATTTACTTGAATGCAAAATGGGGGATTTAATTCAGCATCTTAGGAAATTTAGAGATTTCGGCTATAGAAAAATTCCCCGTCATATAGAAGAAGCTCTATTATTAATTGAAGCTATGTCCCCACCTGATATTGATATTAATTTTAACGAATATAGCATTAGTCCACATACAGTTGAAGAATTTAGGCGTTTTAATAAGATTTTGCTTCAGAACTTCAAAAATGATGTGAAAGCAAAAGCGCTTCTGGAAAAAGAATTCAAAAACACATATTGGTATTATGTGCGTTATATTAATCCAAAGCAAACAAATATCATGTTGAAAGAGAGAAAAATAGATGAAAGCTTACTATAAGTCGACAATATCAATATTCTTGGGGGTTATCGTAGTGGTAATATCATTTACCTTTCTAAAATCCGCAGGTCCGGGCATTGAAGTGTATACAGAACTTGATCAGTTACCCAAAATTGACCCAGATTATAATGAGATTATGATTCCTCCTAATATAGCCCCTTTGAATTTCATAATTAATGAAAAAGGAGCTGAGTACTATATTGATATTCATGCCAAAAATAGCAATAGTAATCAGATTAAGATATTAACAAAAACTAACAAGGTAATTATTCCCATAAGAAAATGGAAGAATATCTTATCATTAAACCGTGGCAAAGAATTGTATATAGACATATATCTAAAGAACGAATTTGGTGACTGGAGAAAATTCCGCTCAATAGAGAACAAAATCGCAAAGGAAAGAATTGATAGTCATGTTGCCTACAGATTGATAAATCCTGGATATGTCTTATGGTGGGAAATGGGAATTTATCAACGTAATATTGAGAATTTTGATGAATCTGTCATTTTCACCAACAGGCTCACCAAGAAGAACTGCATGAATTGTCACTCTTTTTGTAAGAATAATCCTGAAATTATGATGTTTCATATGAGAGGAGCTTATAGTGGAACAATGTTCATTAAAGATGGTAATGTGAACAAAATCAATACCGGAACAAAATATACAATGTCTGCAGGGGTTTATCCTGCCTGGCATCCTGATGGGAATCATATTGCTTTTTCAGTTAATAAGATTATTCAAGGCTTTCATGCACAACAAAATAAGACCATCTATGTAGGAGATAAAGCTTCGGATATAGTTATTTATAATATCCAAACGAATAGAATAACAACATCTCCAAAAGTCTCAACCAGGCGAATGGAGAATTTACCCAATTGGAGTCCTGATGGTAAGTACCTATATTTCATTAGTGGTCCTGAATGGACAGATAAGAAGAAGTATGATGAATTACAATATGATCTTATGCGAATCTCCTGTGATGTGGAAACGAATCATTGGGGTGAATTAGATACTATGCTTACTGCTGCTGAAACCGGGGAAAGTATCTCTTTCCCAAAAATTTCCCCTGATGGAAAATATATATTATTCTGTATGAGTGATCATGGCTATTTCACTATTCATTTTACATCCAGTGACCTTTATATGTTAGATCTAAGAACAAAAAAATATTGGAAGCTTCCTGTCAATAGCGAGCATGTTGAAAGTTATCATAGTTGGTCTAACAATAGCCGGTGGTTTGTGTTCAGCAGCAAAAGGAAGGATAGACTATGTTCCAGATTATACTTTAGCTATGTTGACACAGTTGGAAATGTGTATAAGCCATTTCTAATGCCACAAAAAGACCCACACTTTTATGACACCTATATTAAAAACTACAATATTCCGGAGTTGATTGATGGACCGGTAGCAGTTAGTCACTGGAAGCTTGCGCGGACCGCCCACAAGATGCCTATTCAAGCAAAATTCGATTCAACAGTTAATATCGATGCGTTATCAGGTGCTACAAAAATGCTGAAAAACTAGTATTACGTTTCATGAAAACCTTTACGCTGTCATTGCGAGGAGCGAAGCGACAAAGCAATCTCCAAGAAGGCTCACAAACTACACCACCGGATTGCTTCGCTAACGCTCGCAATGACAACTTTTTAATGAAACGCTATACTAGTGTCTTCGTGGCAAAACAACTTATTAAACTAAAGGAGACTTAAGATGGCAAAGATCAAATTATTACTGTTCACCGGGGGAGAGATCCACGACTACAAAGGCTGTGGTGAAGCTATCTTAGATGCCCTGAAGCAGGCCGGTCATTTTGAGATCACCCAGGTGGAAAATGACCTCTCGGCGCTGGAGACCCCGAAGCTCAACCCCTACGATGTGATAGTCTTCTACTATACGGTGGGTACTCTCTCTGACGCCCAGGAAAAAGGTCTGCTTAATTTCGTCGCCGGTGGCAAAGGGTTTGTGGGTATTCACCCCGCTGCCGATTCTTTCCGGAACTGTTCAGAGTATCGAGCTATGGTCGGAGGCTCATTTGTTACCCATCCCCACTACCGCCAGTATCAGGTTAGTGTGACCGACCCAGAACACCCTATCACCAAGGAACTTGAGGAGTTCTTCGTCACCGACGAGCAATATATCCTGGCTTATGACCCCCGAGTACGGGTGCTGTGCTCTGCCCTATGGAAGGGGAGAGCTATGCCTGTTGCCTGGACTAAGGACTGGGGCAAGGGGCGGGTGTTCTATCTTGCTTTGGGTCACGATCCGCAGGCCTGCCGTGACGATAATTTCCGGCTGCTTCTGGAGCGGGGGATTCTCTGGGCAGCAACACAAGAAGCGAAATGATAAAGAAAAGGGACCGATAATCTCGGTCCCTTTTTCTCTGTTCGCTCCAAATTGATTCAGTTATCTATCTTGGAGAAACTCGATTCTTTTGTAAAAAAAAGATTGATCCTTTCGTAAAAAGTCTTTTCCTTGTCATTTTGAGCGGAGCGAAGCGGAGTCGAAAAATCTCTAGTTGTCTGGTATAAACAGACCTATGAGATTCTTCACTTCGTTCAGAATGACCTCCTTTTCGACTTTTTACGAATGGATCAAGATTGCTTTTAGGATCTTTCTCCCCTACCCTGCAGAGCAATTTTTAGTGCGGGCTGACGCGAATCCTGAAACCAGCCCTGAATCGTCTCCACCATTTCCTGAACAGAGTCAAAGGCACGTACTTCAGTAGGCAGAGAATCTAAGAATACTCTCCCGTACTTCTTGGTAAGGGCACGAGTATCCAAGATAACAATAACTCCTCTATCGGTCTTGCTGCGGATCAAGCGGCCAAATCCCTGCCGGAACTTAATCACCGCCTCAGGTAAAGAATAGTGCAAGAAGCTGTTAATTCCCATTTTCCCCAACCTTTCAATATGAGCAGCAACAATGGGTTCGGTGGGCACAGCAAAGGGGAATTTCACAATCAGCAGCACTTCCAGGGCTTCACCGGGCAGGTCTACTCCCTCCCAGAAGCTCTCTGTCCCCAGGAGCATAGCCCCAGGGTATTCCACAAACTGGGCCACAATATTGGAACGAGAACCGTCTAACCCTTGGCCTAACAAAGATATTCCCTCCATATTGGCGAACTCGTCAAGACCCTGGTAGGCTTGATTCAACATCCGGTAGGAGGTGAAAAGCACCAAGGTTCTTCTCTTTACCTTTTGGAGAAGTTCGCCTATTAGTTCCTCGATTGCCTTCTGAAAGTCTGATAACTTAGGCGAAGGAAAGAAAGAAGGGATACAAACCAAGGCTTGCCTGTTATAATCAAAGGGAGAACCAAGCGCAAGACTCCTTACCCTGGCCTGGTCCGTCAAACTGATACCCACTCGTTTAGCAAAGTAGCTGAAATCGCCCTGTTCGGCTGTCGTCTCTGAGGGTACGGTGAGAGTGGCTGAAGTAAAAACGGCGGTCCTCAAGTTGTTGTAGAGCTCAGAGGCTAAGAGCTCAGAGATGTTCAGCGGGGCGGATAGAATGCGAAGATCAAAGCTCTCTGGTTGGGTGGGCAGCTCCAGCCAGTAGACCCAATCCTCTTCTCCAGCCGAGATCAGAAACAGCAGGTCATCGTAAAGCTCCTGACAATCTGCCAGTCTGGCGTTAATTTCTGCTATGACCTCATCCTGGTTTCCAAAACTGCCTTCGGGAAGCTCTAATAGCCACTGGGAAAGCTGGAAAAGCCCAGCGGCAAGTTTCCCTAACAAATCTCCCAGGGTCTCTGTCTCGGCCGCCAGAGTGTGAGTCACTTGATCTTCTCCTTTGAACCTGATCTTCCGGGAGTAATTGCCCTCAACGCCCTCAGAGAATCGGTCATTTAGCCAGCCGGTCAACTGGGAAAACACCTCTCTGGTTTCCTGCCACACCGATTGGGAGAGGTCAATAAGCCGTTCCACCTGTGGCAAAAAAGCCTTTGATTGGAGGGCTTGAGAACCCCTTTGGGTTAGTTGGCTTCGGAGGAAGGCAAGGGTGCCGGTCTCGGTCAGTCCTTTGAAATAGAGACGACCGGTGAGGGTTTTAAGTCTCCAGATATTCACCTGGCGTCCCAAATACTGGGCGGCAATCTTCTCGATGTTGTGGGCTTCGTCAAAGATCAGGTTCTGATAAGGGCCAAGGATACCATTTTCCAAGCACAGATCAGAGAAGAGCAAGGAATGGTTGACCACCACAATGTGAGACCGTAGGGCTTCGCGCCTCACCTTCATCACGAAGCATTTCTGACAGTATTTACACTTTTGCCCCAGACAGTAATTGCTTTCGGCACAGAGTTTATTCCACACAGGCTTGGACCTAAATCCGCTGTTCTCGGCAATATCCCCAGTTTGCGTCTCCTCTAACCAGGCCACTAACGGGAGCAATTCGCGCCTCTCCTGGGGTGAGAAAGCTGTCTGTATCTGGTTCAGAGCAGTGTACCATTTGTTCAGACAGATGTAATTGGAGCGCCCTTTCAACAGCACCGAGCGGAAGGGGATGTCCAAAATGCGGGAAAGTTCTGGAAGGTCTTTGTAAAAAAGCTGTTCTTGGAGGTTTTTAGTCTTAGTGGAGACGATAACCCGGTCACGGTTTTGCACTGCCCAGTAGATGGCCGGCACTAAGTAGGCCAGCGATTTTCCCACTCCGGTACCTGCTTCAACCATCAGCAACTCGGCCCGGTTGAAAGTCTCAGTCACTGCCTTGACCATAGCCAACTGCTCTTCTCGCTTCTCATAACCCTTCAACTGCTGTTGCAGGAGGCCATTGGCGTCGAAGACCGAAAGAACAGATTTTAGATCCAGCTCCTGCGAAGATTCTTCCTCACCAAGCAAGGGTTCCACAGCCTCTCTGCCACCTATATTGAACAATTCTGTAAGGTAGGTTGTATCTATCCCTTTCGATTTGATTTTAGTGAGCATAGACTGCTTGGCAACCACAGTGGCAACCTCAGCAAGCAGTTCGGTAAGGCTGGAGCCTGTTCCCTGGATTATGTTAAGCATCCTTTGGATGCTGGCTAAGTCTTTTTCTGACAGTAGATCCACCAATCTAAGGAAGATCGACGCCACTGCCCGAGCGTCGTTTGCTGCTCGATGGGCAGGCTGTTCTACCTGAAAAAAGCGCGTCAGGGTCTGCAGTTTGTGATTCACCAATCTGGGCAGCACCAGTCGCGCTAACTCAAGCGAATCGTAGACCTGTTGCGAAAAACAAAGCTCGGGATGTTTCTGGAGAAAGGAGAGGTCGAAAGGGGCATTGTGAATAACTAAGGGGAATTCCCCGACGAACTCGGTAAAGGAGGGAATAACTTGCTCTAATGGAGGCGAGTATCTCACCATCTCCTCGGAGATACCTGTCAGGCGCGTGATACCAGGTGGAAGGGATCCCTCTGGTTTGACCAACTGGTCGAATTCAGTCGTGATTTCTCCCTTTTCCACCTTGACTGCACCGATTTCGATTATCTCAGCCTGCTGGGGGTCAAGACCGGTGGTCTCCAGGTCGAGGGCGACAAATGTATTAAATGCTGACTTTTTCAAGCTAACAATGCTCCTTAATACCATATTGACCTTTGTTAGATTTTGCCGAAAAAGTACCGGAATACAACCTTCAGGTTGTCACAGTCTTACGAGAGTGAATTCTGTTCACAACAATAGATATTACTGAATTGAGTAGTTTGGGGAGTGTTCTCCTCAGTTCAGTGGTACTTGTGTATTGGGCAGTGACCTATTATCCTCTTCTCTATCTGACAACTCCATTTTTCGACGGAATCTGACTAATGACTCCTTCCAACACCCGCCGAATTGCTTCAAGTACCATTTCGGGTGTTATCTGCTCCATACACTGACGATGTTTGAGGATGCACTTCTTCTCTCCGTGGAGGCTACAAGGACTGCAAGGCAAGCCGGCATGGAGCAGAATATCTCTGGGACCCAAGGGAGAGAAACCAAGCTTAGGGTGAGTAGGGCCAAAGATGGTCACAACGGGCACACCCACGGCGGTGGCAATGTGCATCGGACCACTGTCGTTGGTCAGCAGAAGACTGCAGCGCCCGATGGCCGCAACCAATCCCTTAAGACCAAACCGCCCAGTGGCCACCAGTGGTTTTCCCCACATCCGGGTGAGTATCTGCTGGGTGAAATTAAGGTCAGCCTGGTTGCCTAAGAAAATGAGTCGGATGTTGGGATCTTTTAGGAGCTGGTCACAGACTTGGGCAAAACCAGAGGCAATCCATCTCTTAGCTGACCAGCGGGCACCAGGAGTAATCCCGATCAGTACTTGCTCAGCGGAAATATCGTTCTGAGACAGAAGCCCTCCCATTTCCACCGCTGCCTCGGGTTGGATAAACAGCCTGGGGGGACGGATTGTTGCCTCAACGCCAAGTCGTCTTAGCGGCTCCAAAAATAATTGAACAGTGTGGTGTGTTCTGGTCCTTCGGCAGAGAAGTCCGGCTACCAGTCTACAAGGAGCCACGAGAGCCCTTTGGGGGCTCGGTGCTTTCAGTCTTGCTGCCCGAACCATCATCGCCCTCCGCCAGTGTCCTTTCCGATAACTGACCTTCTTCCCAGCAGGAACTAACATTCTGATCAGCAGACTTTTAATATTGCAATGAAGGTCAAGGATGGTGTCAAAGCCCATCTTCCGCAACTTTCGCAGTAGGTGAAAAAAGGATGCGGGTGAAAGAGAAATCAGATCTGTCAGTCGCTGGTCTTTGTCATAAAGATCGCTGTATTTTGAGTATACCAAAAGAGAGAGAGCTGCGGCAGGGAGTTTCTCCTTCAGGGCATCGATAACGGTGGAGACCAACACCACATCGCCCAAGGAGCTGAGTCTGATGATTAGAATCTTCATCTATGACTGAAATCGCTGATATTTCCTATGAGTCTGATCAATTCCCGGTAGGCTTCAGGGGAAAATCTTCGAATATGGTATTCAAGATTAAAAAAAGGGTGAGCTTGCGGACTGTGAAATCCAATCCTCAAGGCCGCTTCACTGTGGGCACAAATATAAGCCGAAGGCAGAAAAAAACGCCAATGAAGGTCAATAGCTATGTTTACTCTCTGTTTACGGACCTCTTTTATCAAACTCTTTCTGGGAAGACAGAGAAGATTAAGCTCACTTTCAGACAGTGAAAAGGCCTTCACTCCCAAGGGAAACTCGGTAATATCCTGGGTGTTTTCTGTTAAAACGAATATATTCAAGGGGTTCAGCTCCTCTTTCAACAACTCCAGGGTCTGTGCCGCATTACTATCCTCAGGGAGACAAATCAAAATACTCTTCCCCGGGCGAAGGATGTAATTTACAGGAATAGAAGGTCTCTTCTTGAAACAGAGCCGTAACTGAGCTGTTTTCCTGCCCAGAAGTGTTCGGAGTGAGTTAAGCATATTCCTCTGATTTTGTGAGTTGTTACTCCTCATCTTAATTTGGTTTTTTAGCTTCGCAATATCAATTTGATAAGGTCAAGGCGCTCACCTTTTGTGAAGTTTTCCCTCTGTCTGTTTTCCCTGGTGATAGGAACCGAGTATTCTTAAGAAGGTGGTGATCTCCTTTAAATTTTCTATCGCCCGCTGACAGCTAATCTCCTGGAGACCCCCCTCGAAATCAAGATAGAATAGGTACTTCCAGGGATCTCCCTGGAGAGGCCGAGACTCTATTTTGAGCAGGTTGATATCTCTTAAGGCAAAAACACTTAGACTTTTGAATAGCGCCCCGGGGATGTTCTGCGTGGAAAACACAACTGAAGTCTTGCCGTCGGTCTCTATCTCCTCCTGGTCCGGGGAAACAATGAGAAAGCGGGTAAAGTTCTTATGATTGTCTTCAATCTCGCTTTTCAATATCTCCAGCTCATAATCAATTGCCGCCTGGATGCTGGCAATAGCCGCCACGTCTATCAGGTTCTGGGTCTTAATCAACCTCACCGCTGCCGCCGTGTCGTAAACCGGTATGGATTCTGCTCTCCCCAGGGACCGGATAAAATTTTTGCACTGGGAAAGCGCCTGGGGGTGAGAATAGACCTTCTTAATCTGCTTTAGCCCAACACCGGGGTTGACGATTAAATTGTGGACAATCCTGAGTTTTATCTCGCCAGTAATGAACAGGTTGTGGGCTAAGAGTAGGTCGTAATTCTCGTGTATACTGCCCGTTAGTGAATTCTCGATGGGCACTATGCCATGGGAACACTCACGGCTCTCTACCGAGTTGAACACTTCTTCAAAGCTTACCAAAGGGCATACAGTAATCGACTGAGAGAAAAACTCGCGGGCAGCCAGCTCGCTGTAAGCACCAAGTTCACCTTGAAAGGCAACCCTAAGTTTACCCATTTCCACGCCTCTCGCTGTCGAGGTATTCTAAAAAGGCATTTACATCCTCAACAATAAGGCCGGTACCTTGGGCTCTAAACGTTTTCACTGTCCTGTGGTCCAAATGGTCGGTGAGGCAAAGGCAAAATTCCATCTGAGTCAAAGAAGACCGGGCTGTTTTCCGGCGTGCCTGGAAGTTGTTGACCATCTTCAGGTCATCTATCGTATCCCCCACATAAACTCCCACTTTAGTGCCGAGTTTGCTGCAGAGCTCTATCAGGGAAGTGGGGTCAGGCTTAGTGGGAGACCGGCCATCATCGGTCACAATGGCCTCCCCAGGCATAGAATCTCTGAGACCCAACATCTCTAAGGCCATCTCCACCTCCCCTGGCGTCCTCCCTGACAAGATTCCCCAGGAAAGGTTCTGCCTTGTCATCTGCTTTTTTAATAGCTCTGTTTCTACTATCACTTCTTCTCTTCTAATCTTTCCCTCGCCGGTGAAAAATTCGGGTTCAAAGCCGTAGACTCTTCGGCAAAGCTGGCCGCTGTAGGACTCCAAGAATAGTCTCCGAATTAGTTGAGAGTCAAACAGAGTTTTCAATTTCTCTCGTATCTGTGGGGCCAAATGCCGCTGGGTGAAGTTATAGATGCTTTCGAGTCCACCACCCCCGGAGGTTATCTGTTGGGTGAATTTTCTGACAGAAGGTTGCTGTGAATGTATTTCTCCAAGCGTATTCAAGTTAAAGCGGAGCATTTTCCACAGCAAGAAAAGTAAGGCACCTTCGGCTAAATCCCGGTCGCAGTTAAATCCCCCTGCCATTTTGAAAAGATCAACCTCGTTAAGATAAAGCAGTTGCGCCCGACCTCTTATTTGCAAGATATGGTGAAAGTAGAACTGAACCGCATCGCAGACCGCCTCGGAAAAGGAACCCCGAGTGTCAATCAAAACCCCGTCAATATCGAAAATAACTGTATCGAGCTCGGATAGGAGAGACCGCAACTGCCTCCGAACTAAAACCGATTTATTGCCTAACCAGAAATCCTTATCTTCATTGAGCAGCATCTACGGCCTCCCGCAGTGCCTCGATGAACCTTTGGTTCTCCTCCTCCTTACCTATGCTCACCCTGAGAGCCCGGGATAACATAGGATATTGACTCACATCTCGAATAAGTACCCCTTTTTCCAGCAAGTTAGAAAAAAGATCTTTGACATCAACTGACGTCTCGAATAAGATAAAGTTGGCATGGGATGGATACGGCGTCACCTTTGGAATCTTCAGCAGGGCTTTGTAAACCACATCTCTCTGAGCCCTTAAGTATTCTATCCTTTCCTGAAGCAGTTCCCTGTTCTCCAGGGCATAGGCGGCAGCCATTTGAGAGAAGAAATTTAAATTATACGGGAGCTTCACCTTGGCAATTTCCCGCACCAATTCCGGATCACCGATAAGATAACCAACCCTTAACCCTGCTAAAGAAAAAGCCTTAGAAAAAGTTCTCAGGACAATCAGGTTTCTGTACTTCTCCAAGAGAGGCAAACAGGTGGTATCGCTGAACTCACAATAGGCCTCGTCTACCACCACTAAGCCATTGGTCTTCTGCAAAATTCTCTCCAGCCTGTTCATAGGCAGGATGCACCCTGTGGGGTTGTTGGGAGAAGAAAAGAAGACCAGAACGGGTGAATGGATTGTAACCGCTTTTTCCAAGGCTTCCATATCGAAGGTATAGTTGGATTTGAGTTTAACTTCTACCACCTCGGCACCCAGGGCAGTGCTTATCAAATTGTAGAGGGTGAAAGTGGGCACAGGAATTATCACCCTGGAGTCTTTCTCGATGACCAGAATGCAGATATCCTTAATCAGCTCATTTGAGCCGTTTCCCACCAAGATTCCCTCTCTTGTCCATCCTATATACTCAGCCAGCTTCTGATGAAACTCCTCAGGAACAAAGTCCGGATAGCGAGACCAAGTTCTCCCGCGGGCATAAGCAAGCAATTTGTCCTTGAGCTCTAAAGGCACATCGAAGGGATTCTCGTTTTGGTTGAGCTTCAACTCATACTGATACTGTCGGAGAGTATAAGGTAGCAGTTTGCGGACACAAGGTTTAACTATGTCAAGTGGATTCTTCAATTTCAGGCTTCCTCTTTTGGCTCTGTTCTTGGAGTTACCCGTTCACGGCTTTACGATAAACCGTTAAAGTACTGCCATATGGCACAAATATAAGCCGTAACTCCGGTTGGAATTCATGGTCTTTGTCTAGCACTTGCGAGACATCTTGGAATTTTCCTCTGCCTGGGAGAAATTGCTTGCATTTTTCTCTAGGCTTGTTATATTATAAAACAATTCTCGCCGATTAGCAATAGGGGCAAGCACAAAAAAATCCCTGTTTGCTCAACCTGAACTGCGATTTTATCTTCGCTGGCAAGTTTGATTGAATCGTAAAAAGTCTCCACCATTGATTTTCAACGCAAAGTCGCAAAGACGAAAAGACGAAAAGACGAAAAGAAAGAAGATACTTTCAAATAATCAGATAATTATGTCTCTTATTTTTTCTCTGCGCCTTTGCGTCTCTGCGTTAGATTTTAGGCTTTTTACGAAAGGATCAATCTTGAGTAATCAAGACAGATAGAGTTTGTGTCGAGGCCTAAAGGACCTCGACGCAACTGAGGAGTTGCTCACCACGGTGGAATGTTCATGCTCAAATAACTGGGAGGTATAAATGGCCCGCCAATGTGCCTTATGTGGCAAAAAACCAACGGTCGGATGTCGAGTGAGTCACGCTCACAATGTGACTAAACGGGTATTCCAACCCAACCTGCAGAGAGTCAGAGTAACTGTTAACGGAACTCCGAAGAGGTTGATGGTTTGTACCCGTTGCATCAAGTCGGGCAAATTAAAAAAACCGACTCTATAGGCGATTACTTATCTGTTGACCCTTTTCTTCCTCCTTAATAAGGTCAGGATGGTCCAAGAGCTTGTCTATGGGTTCTGCCAGTATATCCTCTACTGGACCAGATTTTTTTCCAGTCCGCCTTTGGTTTCTTATGAAGGTCGGCACCTCGATAGACCAGGTCTTTCCTGGTGAGGACATCTTGAAACTCGCCTCATTGTGGACACTGGCAGCCGATCCATTCAGGCCGGTGGCGATGACAGTCACCATTATCTCCTCGTTCAGGTTCTCATCGATGACCGCTCCCAATATTATGTTAGCATCTTTTCCTGCCTCTTCATAAATGATAGTGGCAGCGATATCCACTTCATGGAGTGCCATATCAGTCCCACCGGTTACATTCACCAGGACACCTTTGGCCCCAGCGATAGAGATATCCTCCAGCAGGGGACAACGTATGGCCTGTTGAGCAGCCTCAACGGCACGATTCTCACCCTTAGCAGTCCCTGTACCCATCAAGGCATCCCCCATCTCCAGCATCACTGTCTTCACATCGTTGAAGTCCAGATTGATCAGTCCGGGAATGGTAATCAGGTCTGATATACCTCGGGTGGCCTGATAAAGCACAGAATCAGCCATCTTGAAGGCCTCCAGCAGAGTCTGTTTCTCATCCGCTATGGAAAGCAGCCTCTGGTTGGGAATAACAATCAAGGTATCTACTCGCTCTCTGAGTTGGTAAATGCCCTCATCGGCGCAAGTCATCCTTTTGTTTCCCTCGAAGAGGAAGGGTTTGGTCACCACTCCTACGGTCAGGGCACCAGCGTCCTTGGCCAGCTCAGCGATGAACGGTGAGGCACCCGTGCCAGTCCCACCTCCCATCCCAGCAGTGAGGAAGACCATATTTGTCTCTCGAAGCGTTTCTGCGACCTGATCCTTATCTTCCTCAATTGCCTTTCTGCCAAGCTCCGCGTCACCCCCCGTGCCCAACCCCTTAGTTATGTTATTCCCAATCTGAATCTTATGGGGAGCCTGAGACAGACCTAATGCTTGGGCATCTGTGTTAACTGCCACCATTTCGATACCTTCCATCTGGGAAGAGACCATTCTGTTTAGCGCATTTCCGCCAGCTCCTCCTACTCCGATCACTTTCATCTTGACATACTTCTTTTCTGCCAGATCAAGCGACAAATTCATCCTCCACCTCCTATGGTTAGAGAAAGTTATTAAGCCATTGTTTTACCTTACCAAATGTTCCGGATGGCCCCAACTGATATCTGTCTCGTTGTATCTTATCGTCTGTTCTGCTAACCGAATAGTGAAGCAGCCCTACAGCGGTAGAATAGATGGGGCTTTGGATGGCATCGGCCAAACCCGTCACCCCTTGCGGTATTCCTATTTTTGCTGGTATTCCGAACACCTGCTCCACCTGCCGGGTACTTCCCTCCAGCATAGCACCTCCCCCGGTGAGGATTATTCCGGCGGGCAGCAGTTCGGCGTAGTCGCTGCGTCTTATTTCTCGCAGACTATAATTGAATATCTCTTCCATCCTGGGCTGAATAATGGAGGATAGAAGACCTTTGGCTATTTCTTTGGGAGGACGTCCCCCTATCATCGGCACCTGGATCTTCTCTTTGTCGTCGACCATCGAGAGGAAGCTACAACCGTGTTCCTTTTTAATCTGCTCGGCCTGATCCAGAGGGGTGGACAAACCGATGGCGACGTCATTGGTGACATTTCTCCCTCCCAAGCCGACGACAGCAATATGTCGGAGAGCTCCTTCGAAAAACAGCGCTATATCAGTGGTTCCCCCCCCAATATCCACGACTGCCACTCCCAACTCCGTCTCATCTGAAGAGCAAACAGCATAGCTGGAGGCCAGAGGCTGGAGAACCAGTTCCTTTATTCTCCTGCCAGCTTGATTTACGCTCTTATAGACATTCTGGGCAGCAGTAACCGCTCCAGTAACGATATACACTTCGGCCTCCAAGCGGACTCCTGATATCCCAATGGGCTCCTTGATTCCCGCCTGGTCATCGACAATATACCCCTGGGGCAGTAAGTGAATAAGTTCCGTGTCCTTAGGCATAGTTACTGCCTTGGCGGCATCAAGCACTCGTCTCACATCTTTATCAGTTATTCCCTTGTCCGGATGGGAAACTGCCACCACTCCCCGGCTGCTCAGGCCGCGAATGTGACCTCCAGCGATCCCAGTGTAAAGTGAGCCGACCTTCACCCCTGCCATCCGTTCCGCATCCTCTACCGCTTTCCTTATCGCTGCTGCCGTCTGGTCGATGTTAACCACCATTCCTGTTCTTATCCCATAAGAAGCAGCTGTGCCCACGCCTATAATCCTCACCTCCCCATTGACTGTGGCCTCGCCTATGATGGCGCATATCTTTGTGGTTCCTAAATCTAATCCGGCAATTATTCTCTCTTTAGCCATTTTCTGTCCTGATGATGTGAAGAAAACCTACCCCAGGCTTTTCCTTATGTCCCGACTATCACTTTTCCCTCAAATCTAAGGTCGATATATCGAGGAGAAAGCCTACAGGTCCTTAATTCCTTCAAAACTGCTTCCAAGCAGAGGATCTGTTGAGGGAAATCTCCTCGCCTTAGCTTCACTTGAATGCCGCCGTTAACCAAGCATAATATTAATGGACTGCCTAATTTTAGCTCTGATATCTCATTTAACAATGAAGGAGCAAGACGATTAGCCTGTTGTAAGAATTCTATTGTCTGGCACAGCTCAGGAGAGGCAATGGTCTCTCCAATTCGATAGGATTGCAGGTTTACCCCTGTTATAATGGGAACAGAGGGAAATGAGGCCAGATAAGGCAGCAAAGTTGCTTCTTTATCCACCCCATAAAGACGATTAAGGCTTACCAACGCAATGGGCTTTCTCTCCACTATCTGAATAGATATCTGATCAGGCAAGATCCTGGAGAGAGTGACCCTCTTAATCATGGGATTTTCTATCACTCTGGACACAGTTTGCTTTAAGTCTATCTCGAAAATATTCTCTCCCTCTTTCAACTGGGAAAGCGCTAAGACCCCTTTTTTATTAGTAATATGAGCCCCATCAATCCTAATCTCGGCCACCCGGAACAACGCCGCCGACTCCAGCAGAGAACGGATTTGACCGAATGCGATCTTTGCACCTAAAGCAAGACAAACAAGGACGATCAGGCTGACAATATCTTTCAATAGTCTTCTGCTCTTCAGAGATATCATTTAACAGACCTTAGCTGAACTCAGGAATTTCAAATTACCGATCATTTCTTTGTTTTTTTTGCAAGATTTAAAAGACTTCTTTAACCACTAATTTCACTAATTACTCTAATTATTTATTGTCATTCGTGTTAATTCGTGTAATTCGTGGTTCGAATTCTTTTGATTTTCAATTGTGGCTTTGCCGCGCTAAGGAATTACAGTCAATCTTCTCTATTGCCCGACAATCTCTATTTCCAGTTCCAACTCAATTCCGGTGGCATTGCTCACTCGTTCTCTTATCTTCTCGATTAGCTTCAGAACATCGCTGGCCTTGGCCTTGCCGCGATTTATGATGAAATTGGCGTGCAGCTCTGAGACCACGGCGTCTCCATAGCTCATCCCTTTACAGCCTGCCTGTTCGATTAACTGTCCGGCTGAATAGCCAGGAGGATTCTTGAACACACAACCGGCACATTTTTTCCCTACTGGCTGCGATGTCAGTCTTGTCTTGAGATAGTCTTCTATCCTCGTCTTCACATTCACCGGGTCTTCTGGGTAAAACTGGAAGGTGACCACCGTTAGGATAAGGTCCTTTGGCAGATTGCTTCGGCGGTATTCAAAAATAATTTGGTTCCTCTTGAGAGTTGTAACCTCAAGCGAATTAACATTAAGAGTATCTACTTCAAGCAGTGGATCGGATATTTCTGCTTTGAGGATGCCGGCGTTACCCTTTACTGCCCCTCCTACGGTTCCGGGAATCCCGGCAGCGAACTCCAATCCCCCCAATCCTTGCTGAAGACAGAACTGGAGCAATCGAGGCAGTTCCACACCTGCCCCTGCAGATATTCGTCCGTCAGAG
>DAOVDP010000113.1 GCA_030669445.1 Candidatus Latescibacterota bacterium
CATCCGGAGTTCAAAACCGCGCTTAGCCCCATTGAGGTGGATGAAGATGGGGGGGAGGTGCCTCGCGCGATGGCCGAAGCCGGGGCAAAGGCAGGAACCGGCCCTATGGCTGCAGTAGCAGGGACAGTGGCCGAGTGTGTAGGTCAAAGTCTCTTAGAAGAGTCAGGCGAGGTGATCGTAGAAAACGGAGGCGATGTGTTCCTTCGCACGCTGACAGGACGAACGATGGCCATCTACGCCGGTAACTCTCCCTTGTCCGGTAAACTGGGTCTGAAAATTCCCTCATCTGAGTTTCCCTGGGGTATCTGTACCTCTTCAGGAACGGTAGGTCATTCCCTTAGCTTCGGCAAGGCCGATGCGGTGGTGGTGCTCTCAGGGTCTACCCCTTTAGCCGACGCAGCCGCAACTGCAGCCTGCAACATAGTCAAACAGCAGCAAGACATCCAGGAGGCCTTGGATTTTGCCCAAACCATCCCCGCAGTGTTGGGAACCCTGGTGATCTTCGGGGATAAGCTGGGAGCCTGGGGAAAGGTGGAACTGATAGAACTGTGAACGTTAAGGACCGATGGAACAAGAGAGTCAAAAACAGGATTTTTTTTCAATCTTTGGTTAATTGAGGAGGAGTAAATGAGTAGAATAGTGTTAGTTACAGCCAGAGAGATCTTGGATTCCAGAGGTAATCCCACGGTTGAAACTGATGTTGTTTTAGAGAGCGGGGCCTTTGGGCGGGCGGCCGTTCCCTCCGGGGCTTCTACCGGAAGCCGAGAAGCCTTGGAATTAAGAGACGGTGACAAGAGCAGATACCTGGGCAAAGGAGTTACCAAGGCAGTGGACAATGTAAATCGGATTATCCGAAAAGAGATGATAGGCCAGGAGGCCTCAGACCAGGTCTCGATAGACCGGCTGCTTATCGATCTGGATGGCACGGAAAGCAAAAGCAAGCTGGGTGCCAATGCCATCCTTAGTGTCTCCCTGGCCGTGGCCAAAGCGGCCGCAGAGGACGCTGACCTACCTCTGTACAAGTACATCGGCGGAGTCAACGCTAAACTGCTTCCGGTGCCGATGATGAATGTGCTCAACGGCGGAGCACATGCCGATAACAATCTGGATTTGCAGGAGTTTATGATAATCCCGATCAGAGCCTCCCGTTTCGCCCAAGCCCTGCGAATGGGAGCAGAGGTGTTTCATAACCTCAAGGCAGTGCTGAAAAGCTCTGGTTACAATACTGCTGTGGGAGATGAGGGAGGATTTGCCCCCAGTTTGTCTTGCAACGAAGAGGCCATTCAAGTAATAGTACAGGCAATTGAGAAGGCCGGATTTATACCAGGACAAGATGTGGCTATTGCCCTTGATCCCGCTGCCAGCGAATTCTACCACAGCGGTCGCTACATCTTGAGCAGCGAGAAACAGCCAGAGAAAACACCAGAAGAAATGGTCGATTTCTATGCCGATTTGGTAGAAAGATATCCCATTATCTCTATCGAAGATGGAATGGCAGAAGGGGATTGGGAGGGCTGGCACAAACTTACCCAGCGTTTAGGCCAGAAGATTCAGGTCGTGGGCGATGATCTGTTTGTCACCAACAGTAAGCTCTTGAGGCAAGGGATCGAGCGAGGAGTTGCTAATTCTATTCTCATTAAACTCAATCAGATTGGCACCCTTACCGAGACCTTAGAGACTATTGAGATGGCTAAAAGGGCCTGTTACACAACGGTTATCTCTCATCGCTCTGGAGAGACAGAAGACACCACTATAGCCGACCTTGCCGTAGCCTGTAACAGCGGACAGATAAAGACCGGGTCGGTCTCCCGGACAGACCGGATTGCCAAATACAACCAGCTGTTGCGGATAGAAGAAGAACTGGGCGAGGCGGCGGTCTTCAATCCTGGGTTAAGCGGTATCCTGCGAGGAAGGGAGTGATAAACAAGTGATTAGTGCAGACATTGTGAAGGGATTAACGATAAAAAATGATGCCCGGATTGTATTGTTGGTACTTGACGGAGTGGGGGGCCTGCCGGATGAGAGGACGGGGAAGACCGAACTGGAAGCTGCTCACACTCCCTATATGGATGAACTGGCTTGCAGAGGCATCTGTGGAATGGCCGACCCCATCGGCCGCGGGATCACCCCTGGCAGCGGCCCTGCTCACTTATCCCTCTTTGGCTACGATCCGCTCAAATATCAGATCGGTCGGGGTGCTCTGGCTGGCCTGGGAGTGGGATTTGAACTCGGCCCCAACGATGTGGCAGCGAGGATAAACTTTGCCACCGTAGATGGGAAGGGAATAGTGACAGACAGGAGGGCGGGCAGGATCCCCACCGAGCGGAACCAACAGCTTTGTGTCAAGCTCAGAAAAATAAAGATACCGGGAGTGGAAGCTTTTGTCGAGCCAGTAAAAGAACATCGGGCAGTGGTGGTCTTCCGGGCAGAGGGACTTTCCGACCAGCTCACTGACTCTGATCCTCAAAAGGTAGGGCTGTCTCCACTGAATGTCAAGCCCATTTCGGACGAAGCAGCCAAAAGCGACGAGATAGCCAACAATTTCATCTCTCAGGCCCGAGAGCTCCTCAAAGATGAGAGGCCTGCCAATATGGTGCTGCTGCGAGGGTTTGCTAAGTATCCAGATGTGCCCTCGATGAGGGAGACCTATGGGCTGAACTCGGCTGCTATTGCTACCTACCCGATGTATAAGGGGATAGCCCGGTTGGTGGGAATGGATTTGCTGTGCGGTGGCGATAGAATTGCGGATGAATTCAATACCTTGGCTGATAATTTTGCTAAATATGACTTTTTCTACCTGCACATCAAAAAAACAGACAGCACTGGCGAAGATGGGAATTTTGCCGGGAAGGTAGAGATTATTGAGGAAGTGGACAGTTGCATCCCTCGGCTAACTGGATTGGCCCCGGATGTGGTGGTGATAACCGGTGATCACTCCACACCATCTTTGCTTAAGGCCCACAGTTGGCATCCGGTGCCGGTGCTGTTTTTCTCTAAGTGGTGTCGGCCAGACCGGGTGGAGGAGTTCTCCGAGTCTCAGTGTTTGTCAGGCGGACTGGGCCGGTTTCCGGCTACGGAGATAATGGTCCTGGCCTTAGCTAATGCACTAAAACTCAAGAAATTCGGTGCCTAAAGGAAGAAATAGGAGTTTTTGCTTGACTTTTAGCGTCGGTTGTTTTAAATTAGTTTCATCTTCGGGGTGTGGCGCAGTCCGGTTGAGCGCACCTGCTTTGGGAGCAGGGGGTCGGAGGTTCAAATCCTCTCACCCCGACCAAAATTGCGCCTGTAGTTCGGTTGGGTAGAGCAGCGGACTTCTAACTCAAAACAGACGATCTCCCTAACCTCCCAAGCTGTAATCTAATACAAAAACAATCAGGAAGTTAGATACCGTTTCCTTTGAGTGGCGAACAGCGGGCACAGCATGGATGGATGAAATCAAAGATTCCTGTTGACTTTTCTGAACCTGGTTTTATCTTATTGAATATGTACAAGTGTGCCTGGGTGTGGGGCAAAATAACTGAACGATTTCAATATTTGTTAACATCAAAAACGAAAGGAGTTCTTGTGAAACTGATTACTACCACCGTCATGTTTTGCAGTGTGTTGCTTTTCATCTGCAATTGCGAAACTAATACCAAAAAGGCAAAGGCTGTCCAGCTGGAGACAAATAAAGATTCGGTAAGCTATATTATCGGAACTGATATATCTCGATCATTAATAGATATTAAAGATGAGATTGATCTTGATATACTGATAGGAGGCCTGGAAGATCAACTAAGTGAAAAGCCTCTGCTGGTGACCAAAGAAGAAGCGCAGCCAATCATGCGTGAGTTTTCAATGAAAATGAGGAAGAAACAGGAAGAAAAGAACAAAGTTCTGGAAACAAAGAACTTGGAAGAAGGAAATAAATTTCTGGAAGGAAACAAGAAGAAAGAAGGCGTGGTAACAACGAAGAGTGGTTTACAATATTTGGTTCTGAAACAAGGTGATGGACCTAAACCCTCGAAAACCGACAAAGTTAAAGTGCATTATAGAGGAACCAGCATTGATGGGAGCGAATTTGACAGTTCCTACGAGCGAGGCGAACCAGCTACATTTCCTGTTACCGGTGTTATTAGAGGATGGACGGAAGCGCTTTTGCTTATGAACGTGGGCAGTAAATATAAACTTTTTATACCATCTGAGCTTGCCTATGGTCAACGAGGCGCCGGTCAGAAAATCGGCCCAAACGCAGTGCTGATTTTTGAAGTTGAGCTACTTGACATCGTAAAATGATTTGGCCACTCATTAGGCCTTCTATATTTCCGTCAATCAATGGCGCATGTAGGAAGGCCAGATGGACTGACGCATACCAGGGTTTGCAGCCGACCGAAACCGCCCTAACTTTTCAGGCAGTTTCGGTTCTTGCTGGTAAATTACTCAACATATTGACGCTTAGGTGCTACGTTTGGTTTCGGCGGCTGAAACCTGCGTTATGCTATTCGGGCTTGCTTCCTTTTCTATATAGAATAACACTCAAAAGAAAGGGATACGAGCCTTTTTTCTGGTGACATTGTAATTCTCTATTATAATTTGTAGGCAGCCATAGCAGTATCACAACGAGTCTGAAATAGAGAAATTCAACCGACATGCTTTGGATACTATGACAAAATTTCAGAAAGATATCTATAATGCTTTAACATTATCACAGAAAGGAGTGACTACTATGCAGATCAAACCAAAGAGGCTCATCACAATCATACTACTCTGTTCAGTG
>DAOVDP010000161.1 GCA_030669445.1 Candidatus Latescibacterota bacterium
AACTGAAATTTTTAGTTTGCGGGCAAGAGATGACATGGTGATTCCCAGCTCTCTTACCGCCCAGTAGCATAAAAGGCTGCGGGCTTCGACAATGTGGCGATACCTTCCAGCAGCCCAAACATCCTCTATCGTAACTACTCAGGTTCAAAGTTCCAAGGTCCACCCTGGCCCAGACCGGGTTTTTCTCTGCGGGGCATTCTCCGGCTTCTGTCGCGCCAGGGCGGGCGGTTCAAGGTTAGAGAGCGATGAAGATTGAACCGTTTGAAGATATTGAGGCATAGCAACCGTGAACCGTGAACCTGACAACCTGAGTAGTTACCTTCTTTCAATACCCCTGGCAATGATCTGGTGAAGGGCTCCCTGAGCCTGCCCGCCATCGCGAGCTCAGGCGAGGCGGGCGGGCATCTATTCGTGATTTTCTCGGCATGCAAACCGAATAGCATACCCAATTGAGATTATCAAGTTAAATAGTTAAGAACGTCCCATTTTAGGCCTTTAGCCCCCTGGCTATGGCGCAAGTCGAAAGAGATTTATTGATGCACAGCTGTCCTATCTTGGGAAGAAAAAGACGATATTGGATAAGCTCAGATATGGCCTTTTTCTCGGAAGCAAACAGTTTGTAAAGAAGTGGAAGGAAAAACTTTACGCAGAGAAGGATAGGGAAAAGCCTCAGGCGCGAAGGGCGCTCAAAGAGGAAGGGATCGAAACTGCAGTTGAGCGAGTCTTTAGATCTCTCGGGGTACAGCATCCCGGTTCACTACTGAAACCGCGCAGAGGTGAAAGCAGGCCGGATCGAGATCTTGCCATCTACGTGCTGTGTTATCTCGGGGTATTTACTCATCAGGAGATCGGCCGACACTTTGGAGTAGGGTATACAAGTATTTCTGGTTCCTTGAAGCGGGTAGAAGGCTACATGAGTTCGGATGGAGACCTCAAAGAAAAGGTTTCTATCATCCTAAATGACAAATGAAGATGTGACCCCAAGCGCCCACACAGAAATTGTTAAAGGAAATTACCAATATTGCCGACACATACTTAAACACTCAACCCTGTCAATTTCAGTAACTAATAGTCCTGACATTCGGAGGCCAGCATGGTCGAGCAAACCACAGGAAAAGTGATTCTCAACGCTGCACCCAATGGGGATGTCCAGCAAAGAATAAGCGTTTTTCTCGCTCGGCATTTTAAGAATTTGACCAGCGAGAAGGCCGTTGCCATAGCCAAGAAGGCACCAGTTGTTCTTGGCAAAAACGTTTCTCGAAAAGCAGCTGAATTCATTGTGACCAATCTCGAAAAACTGGGGGCCTCCGCAACCTATTCCCCTGAGGAGCCTGTGGCAACCGGGAAATCCTCAGAAACAAGTAATATAATCCCCTCTAAAGTGGATTCTTCTCAGGAAGCCACTGAATCGTCGCGATCAGTTCCCTTGTCGGATAAAACCTATCAAAGCAAGCTAAATTGGAAAGCAAAATTGATGCACCAAGTGGAACAAGTAAACAAAGAACTGTTGATGATCTTATCCATGATTGTTATTGCAGGCATCATGAATTATATGGTCGCCTCCCATCAGATGTTGCTGGGTTTCTACACTTTGCCCACCTTGTTTTCCGCCTACTGTTACGGACGACGACACGCCACCCTGACCGCCTTCGCCAGCGTCTTGCTCGTAGGTCTTGTTGTGCACTACAACCCTGCTTTGTTCACCAGGACCGAAGTATTCGAATTCGTGCAGGGCCGGTGGTATGAAATCACGGCATGGGGCAGCATTCTGGTGATCACTGCTTATGCGATGGGCACACTCTATGAGCGCAACACAGCCCAGATGCGGGAACTACGAAGGACCTACCAAGGCCTTATAATGATCCTGCGCCAGTTTATCTCCAAGGATCAATATACCGAAAACCACTGTTATCGCGTTTCGATCTACGCAGTTAGAATCGCAGCTTACCTCAAACTCAATTCCGAGCGAATTGAAGATGTACGCTCAGCTGCACTACTGCATGACATCGGCAAACTCGACATCAGCCGAGAACTTCTTTACAAGGCAGCCCGACTGACTCGCGAAGAGTTCGAGGGGGTGAGGAGCCATGTGGAGAAGGGAATTGCAATACTGAATCCCATAGAAGGTCCTCTAGGTAGGATCATTCCCATCATTCTGGCCCACCATGATAGATATGACGGTTCTGGCTACCACACCACCAGTGCAGAAGAGATCCCGTTGGAGGCCAGGATCCTTGCTGTGGCAGATGTGTACGATGCCCTTGTGAGTGATCGTCCCTACCGCAAGGCGATGTCTCCTTTCGATGCCAAGGAAATCATTGTCAAAGGTTCTGGAACGGAGTTTGACCCCAGCGTGGTCAAGGGCTTCCTCAAAGCTTTCAACAAAGGACAGATGGAAGTCCCTAACCTGGTAGTTTAACGCCTCAGAATTTCTACAACCCATTGAGATCATAGATCTTTTGGTGGCAACCAATTCATGCCGTCTGCATGGAATAATGGAATGTCGGGCCTCGCCCTCTTTGTTGCCAAACCCGGACAAAACATAATCCCGGTCCTGCCACTCATGTTTGATTCTGCCCATCACCACGCTATGGCCACGCCAGCGATACCTGTCAAGTTCAGACGTAGTCTTTACCACCTTCTATCCCGTCCCCCTATCGCGTTTGATATCTGTCTTGTCATTTGTTCGTCTCCCATTTCAAGATCTTCTTGATGGTATTGTGCTTGACTTATTCACCAAAGTCCTAAGCCTAATAGCAGATAACGTTCCGCGTGTTTTAGCGAATTCTGCCGCTGTGTTTTTCTACAATGAAATCAACTGGCCGGCTAGCCCATTTCAGGAGGTCGTGCAGATGCTCGATAGGCTTATTAATAATAGCGAAATAATCCAAATCTATGTCAAGGATTGAAGACATAACCGATAGTCCGATCCTGGTAAACCGATGTTGTGGGCACTGTTAGCAAGGGAAAAGTCTGAAAATTCAGCCTCGAACCATGAGAGGCCAGTTTTTGTGTATTGCAAAACCGACGTTGTTCTTATCCCTCAAAAGGTGGCTGGGTATGTGGAAAAGTGGTGAACGGCACGCTTAAGCAGGTCAGAGCGCTGCGGATAATCCGCATTACTGCACAAGGCAAGATTTGACGCTTCGGAACGAAGACCTGGAACCGATACTTAATCTTGAAGCTG
>DAOVDP010000085.1 GCA_030669445.1 Candidatus Latescibacterota bacterium
CAGAGGGTGGCTGGCAGTGCTCCGGGCTATGTAATGGAGGAGTGTTAGAGAAGCGCTGTCTGCCCAGTGGATATCATCGAGCAACAGGACAACGGGTCTTCCCTCTGAGATCAGAATCAGAAGTTGCGATATGACCTCAAACAATCGTGTCCTTGCCCCGGAAGATACCAGAGGTCTTTCGGAGTTCGGTGTTTGGCCATTGAGATCAACATTTCCCAATTCAGGTTTCTTGGTTGTACGTCCGATCGAGGTGGTGAAGCGTTGGATGACATGCGCCAATTCGGGGGCCTCATTCCGGATGAATAGTTTGATTTCCTCCCGGGTTTCGTCTGACATCCCCTTTGTGGTAGAGTCAAAACACCCACGTAGGGCATCGATGAACGGCAGATACGGCTGGGTCCCCTCTCTATATAGGCAGGCTCCGCTCAGGGCTAAGGCCCCTTTTCTGGTGGCGTACTGTAGGAACTCATCTGCTAACCTGGTTTTTCCGATCCCAGCCTCTCCGGCCAGGAAGACGGCACATCCTCGGCCTCCCTCCGGTTGGTTGAACAGCGCTTTTAGGTATTTGAGCTCTTTTTCTCTCCCTACGAGTTTGGGTTGAAAATCTCTTACCACAAACTCCTCATCCGCGAATTCTTTGATTCCATCTTTAGCGGCTTCAGCAGATACTTCGGCCGGTGATTTTCTCTCCAAGAAACCCTTGATATCTTCAAGCATCTCTGAGGCGGATTGATAGCGCTGGTTGGGATCTTTCGAGAGAGCCTTCAGGACTATCTTCTCCACTGAAATAGGGATAGAGGTATTCAGGTTCCCTGGAGGTGTTGGCTTTTCCTCAAGTTGCTGATAGAGAATAGCTGCGGGTGTGATTCCGGTGAAAGGCAATTCTCCGGTTAACATCTCATAGAACACCACGCCCAGGGAGTAGATGTCGCTTCTTTGGTCAACCCCATCCGCCAGTAGCTGCTCAGGTGCCATATATTCCACGGTTCCAAGAAGTTCGTTAACCTTGGTTAGAGTGGTGGATCTGGCAATGCTGGCTATTCCAAAATCGAGCACCTTAAGGGTGCCGTCCGGGGCGACCACTATGTTGTCCGGCTTGATATCGCGATGCAAGATCCCTCTCCGGTGCGCTGCGTCGAGGGCCTGACAGATCTGTTTGGTCAGATCCAGCGCCCTCTCCACCGGCAGCCGGTTCCCAGCGGATTTCTTTATGAGTCTGCCAAGGACAGTGCCCTGAAGGTATTCCATTACAAAGTAAGGTACTCCGTCTTTCTCTCCCACATCGTGGATGGTCACCACGTTAGGATGGTTCAGGCTCGCCGCTGCCCGTGCCTCCTGGTAAAACCGCTCCCTGTTCCCTTTTTCTCTTGCCAATTGTTCAGACAAGACCTTGATGGCAACTTCTCTGTTCAGGGCCGAGTCATAGGCTTTGTAGACCTTACCCATTCCCCCCTCTCCTAACAGCCCACGAATCTGGTAATGTCCGATCTCCTTCACGATCACTGCCTGCCTCCGAAGACAAAAACCACTCACAAAAAAATGGTGACTGGTGGACTCGTAACTGGTAACATCACCAATCACCGATCACCGATCACCAATTTCCCCTGCAGTTATGAGACTAACCTTTGAGGTTCGCTATCTCACCTTCTACTTCCTCTGCATCCCTGTTTGCTTCCAATTTCTGGAATTTCTCCAGCGCAAAGCCGAGGATCTTTAACGCCGTTTCCTGCTCCCCTTTTTTCGCATACATCAGACCCATCTTATGATAGGTCTCAGCGCTCCCCAGAGGGTTATCACACTTTTCGGTGATCTTTAAGCTATCCGCGAATAGCTTTTCAGCAGTGGTCCAATCGCCTTTATTGGTGAAGATAACCCCCAAGACCTGGTATACCTCTGCTAAGCCTAAGTTATCTCCTATCTTGCTGAATAATCGAAGGGCTCTGTCGCAATAAGAGGCTGCCACTGACAGGTCCTGAAGTTCTACATAAACCTCTGCCTTATTCAAATAGGTGATCGACATAAGGGCAAAATCCCCCAGCTCGCGGGAAATCAACAGACTTTTCTCATAGCAGTCCAGGCCGTTTGACCAATCCCTCTTGTCCGCCCAAGTCATCCCCAGATTGTGATAGGTCTGGGCCAAACCCAGGCTATCCTGTGCCCTCTGGCATAAGGCGATGCAATCCTGATAATACATAGTCGCCTTATCAAGATCACCTCTGGTGTTAGCGATGATCCCCAGGTTATTCTTCAGATGGATGATGGTGTCGAGGTCATCTACCTTCTCGCCGAGTTCCAAAGCCTCAAGGCAGTACTTCGCAGCCTGCTCATATTTTCCTCTCTCATAGAAGACCCCTCCCATATCGCTCAAAACCTCAGCAGTCCCCTTGGGAGAATCGATCTGTTTATATATTTTCAGGCTGGCCTCAAAACACTCTATGGCGGGTTCCCACTGACTACGCTTGGAATTAATCCTGCCAATCCTCCTTGTGGCTGCTGCCTCGATCTCTGGATTGTTCAGCTCCTTATTCAATTTCAGGCAGGCTTCGTAGTTCTCCAATGCCTTATCGAAATCACCAAGGGTCTCGTAGGTCTTCCCCACATTCAGTAACGTAGTTGACTGATACTCCTTATCTTGCGGAAAAACCTGGAGCTGTTTGAATCTCTTAAGCGCCAGGTCTACGCAATGCGTTGCCTGTTCGACGGGAATGTCCGGGTCGAGACACCTTTCGAGGAAGCATTCCACTTTTAGCTTGGTGGAAGCATCGCTGGCCAGGGGAGAGGTCTTGGCCATATCCCTCAATAGGCCTTCTATTTCCCCTAAGGAGTTTGAGTTAAACATCCCTCTCCTCTCTGCATATTAACGGTTAAGTTCCCTTGATTCCTGTTGAAAAGGTACTTACCAATGGTACTATCGTCTCGTTTCATCGAATCCTTCCCCAGGCCGTGCGGTTCACCCCGTCAAATGATACGTATGTGATGGAGGTAAAACCACACGGCTCAATAGTTCCAGAGCAGACATCCGAAAGCCGAACTATGATGTTCAGATCACGGTTAAGGATGTTGGTATATGCTCTCACCATTAGGCCCAGGCATAGCGGGAGAAGTGCTTGATCCAGCAGATGAGAACGAGCTTATCGCCCACAAGCTCAGCTTTTCCAGCTATGGGTTCCCACTCTCCGGCCTGGTTCAAGCAGTAGCACTGGAGGTCATTGACCTCATCAGGGTCGATATCGATGTTTTCACTCTCGATAGTCCACTTTGCCGGCTTCCGAAACTTGAGGCCGGAAGGACCAAAGATGCCTCCTATACCCAGATCCATCATCACCGCGCCTGACTTTGGCAGAGACATACTTATCAGTGTCTCCTCCTTCAGAGCGTTGCCATCGATCTCTAATTTCATAGAGATAGTGGGCAGTCTGCCCACCACGAGCGTCAGATCTTCGCCAGGGCTGAACAGCCCTTCAACATAATTGTTGCTAGAGATTCTCTTTGCCAAACCCTGGGCGGGTGCATACCGCAGCCAGTTGAGTCCGGCTGGCGGGGCAATTGACGGTTGCTCACTCTTCGCCTGATCGACAGCCTCGGCCTGGCGTTCTGGGCCAGTGATGTCGCCAAAGTCGGCGCATCCGGAGAAGACCATAACTACCAACGTCAAAACAGCAACAGATAGTCCCACAATTGGTCTCCTGTTATTCACCATCGTCTTCCTCCTTTCAAGAGAGACTTCCGGTTCTAACGATCTTATTTTAGGGAGAGTTCCGAACCAAGCATTTTTTTGCAGCATCCGTTCTTTTGGCAGATTATCACCTCCGTTCTTACCATTTAGGAGGGTTACCCTTCATGAATAGGTGTACTTGCTACACCCTTTAGGGAAGCAAAACTCGTGCCAATTGCGAGATCAAAAACTCTTCTCCCCGCTTCTTCACCAGAGGGGGGGACGTAGCTTTATCACAGAGAAAAAAGACCCGGGGCATCGCTGTCAATATATGGAACGCCTCCCCCAAAGTAGGGTCATATCACCCACTTTGGGGCAATTCTCATTGTTGGCTGCGTTTCTGGGATTGGACACCGGAGCCCCTCGGCGGTCAGCCCAGGGAGTCCAGGTGATATTTCTTCATGCGATACCGGAGTGTATCTCTGCTTAGGTGCAGCAGTTGGGCTGCCTTGGTGCTGTTCCATCTTGTCACCCTCAGGGCCTGTTCGATCAGTTTTTTCTCCACAGCCTCAAGGGATATCCCACGGGGCGGAAAGACCACCTTCACCTCGCCCGTCTCTGCGATCTCGACTGTTGGTTTAGTCACCTGTGTCCGCTGTTCTTCTGGGCGCCGGTCGATCGATAGGTCTTCAGGTTGGATGATATCTCCGTCTCCCAGAAGAATCACCCGTTCAATAACATTCTTCAGTTCCCTCACGTTTCCAGGCCAGTGGTATTGTTTGAGAAATGCTTTGCTTTCAGGTGATAGCCCGCGTATATTCCGGTCGTATTCTCGGTTATAGCGATCAATGTAGTTTTCTGCGATCTGGATTATGTCGTCACCCCGGTCCCGCAGTGGTGGCAAACAAATGGAGATCACATTTAGTCGGTAGTAGAGGTCCTCCCTGAAAGAGCCGTTCTCCAGCGCTTCCTCCAGGTCTCTGTTGGTGGCGGCGATGATCTTGGTGGAGACCTGGATCTCGTTAGTTCCGCCGAGCCGCCTGAAGGTCTGTGTTTCCAAGACCCGGAGCAGCTTCACCTGCAGCGCCTGGTTTATATGACCCACTTCATCCAGGAAAAGCGTGCCCCCATCTGCAAGCTCGAGAAGTCCTATGCGTTGCGTTCTGGCGTCGGTATAGGCACCTCTTTCGTGCCCGAACAATTCATCCTCCAGTAGAGTTTCCGGTATGGCTGTACAGTTAACCTCCACAAAGGGATAATCGGATCGGGGACTGTTGAAGTGAAGTGCCCTGGCGATCAGTTCCTTGCCGGTTCCACTTTCTCCTCGAATGAGGGTCGTGGCGGAGCCGACTTTAGCCATTCTGGCCACTGTGCCCAACAGGCTTTTTATTTGCGGGCTATCACCTATGATGCTATCAAATCCGCTGGTGGCCTTTGCGGTGCTTGGCTGGGGTGGATGACTTGGTGCTGATTTCTCCAGGGCCCGCTCAACGGCTAATTTCAACTCGTCCAGGCGAAAAGGCTTGATTATGTAATCCAGTGCCCCAAGCTTCATCGCCTTTATCGACGATGCCACAGAGGCGTATCCTGTTGCCATGATCACGGGACATTCCTTGTCTAACCTTTTCAGCCTCTCCAGAACCTCTATGCCCCCTATATCGGGCAAACGGATGTCCAGCAGCACCAAATCGGGGACTGTCTCCACAAACCTTTTTAGCCCTTCCTCACCGGATGGGGCCAAGATGACCCTGTAGCCCTCATTAGTGAAAAACTCCTTAAGAAGGAGCCTCTCCTTTTCCCCATCATCTACTATTAAGAGTGTCAGAGACATTTTTCCCTCGGAGATTTCCCGCCCATACGGATCGATCGCCCTCTATCATGTAGTGTCTGTCCGTCTGGCTCGCTATTGGAAAGCGGATTGAATTTCATATCGCACTTACTTTATAAGCTAAAGAGCAATTTGTAATTTGTCAAGCTTTTTCTTTTTTTGGCTTTAGAATTGAAAAAAATTTGTTGACATTCTGAAAAAACCTATTATAATTATAGAAATTGGATAGTCAGAATTGAGAACCGCAATGAGATAGCGTTCTAATTCACGAGCGAACAAGGAGATAAGCAGATGCTCACATTGAGAGGGATTTCTGTTTCGTTGTTTGTGGTAGTCCTTGTCTTTGCCTTGTCCACTTCTATT
>DAOVDP010000003.1 GCA_030669445.1 Candidatus Latescibacterota bacterium
CGTACCTTCAACCAATGGGCCACTCGCTGCTTCTGGAGTTGAGTTCTCAATGTTCCTATCTCCTCGAGCACCGCGTTGATCTTCTTCTGATGCGGCTTCGTGACCGCCATCAGCATGCGAAGGTCCAGCCGCTTTTTCTGCAGATCCGCTCGGAGGTCAATCGTATTTTTCTGATGGTCTATTCGCAGAGTGCTGATCTTTTCCATCTGCTCCGTGGTCAGCGGAGGAGTGATGCCCATCCACCCTCTTCCCTGTTCGGGGCCAGCGGCGCGGGACATCTTCTCCCTGCCTCTCATCGGCTGCGAACTCGCTGTCGCAACGATTCCAATGACCAACAGAGGCACTAATACCAATCCGATTTTCGTACGCATGGTGTAATCCTCCTTCGTAGGGTTCAAACCTGAGTTTCTATTAAGACCTTGAGAATAGGGGACAGAACCAAGTGCCCTGTCCCCTACGTGATACAGCCGCTGGAGAAAGTCTACTTGAACCGGCTCTTGATTTCTCCCCAGCTTGCGGACTGGATTGCGGTTGTGCCCGAGACTTTGAGCGATGGTGCAGTCTGTTCAGTTTCTGCGTTTTCCACCGTAGGGTACTGATTCCAGGTCTCCGGCAGCTCGATACCATAACCTCGAAGCTTTTCACCGACGGCCGCATGGATCTCTGCTCGAGAGGCTTCGGCCTCTTTCATGTTCATTACCATCTCCCTCCCGAATCGAAATCCGCTGCGCATCGGTTAGATCGGCACACAGGAGTCGAAAACCACCTCGACGGCGCCCCTGGTGCTGGTCCCAGTCCTCCGGCAACTCGACGCCGAACCCGTGAAGCATCGTACCCACTGTCTCGTGGATCTTCGCTCGAGAGGCTCCGGCCTCTTTCATGTCCGTCACCATCTGATGGATCTCATTCCGCTGATCCTCGGTCAGATCGGCGAATGGGCCATCGCCGCGCCTGGGACGCGGACCGCCGCTGCGGAAGCCACGACCTCCGGCGTATGTCAGCGCTGTTCCAATCATAACCACAGCCAACACTAATATCAGTACGAGGGTTAGTCGCTTTTTCATCGCTGATCACCTCCTTTCCCTTTCGGATAAACAGGGCTCGGAATGACGGCGCGATTTGCGCCGTCATCCCTCCTTCGAGAGTTCGCAAGGAGGAAGCGAATCCCCCTGTCCGAAGCCCTTTTACGAAAAAACCATTCCGCTCGCTTCAACACGTTTAGAGTTTAATCCCTCTTTATCTTTTCATGCGGACCGAACGGCCCCCCTGGACCGGACGGACCTCGCCTCATCTTGTGTTCCAATCCGGGTCCCATTTTATCCCATCGCCCTCGCCTCTCCACCATCCGGAACAACTTCTCCCGTTGCTCAGGAGTTAGCACCTGTCTCATCTGGAGAATATTCTGGATCACCTTTCGCTCCAAGGCCACCTGGGATGACGCCATCTTCTGAAGGACCTCATCAATAGCCGTACTGTCGGGGTCCGGGGCCCTGAGAAGCTGCATCAAACGGGTTCTGGTTTTAAAAATATCTTGCCTGATCTTCCTGATCTCCTCTGAAATCTGTCCGCTCTGTGCGTCCAGTTCCTGCATCTGAGCGGGACTCAGAGACAACATGTTGCGCATCGGTCCTAATATTGGCCTATGGAGATGCTGTACTTTACGCACCTTCCACCAATGCAATCCAATAGTCCCAATTGCAGCTACGTTTACCACCACGGAGAACACTAACGCCAAAATAAGCCATTTCTTTCTCATGAGATCATCCCCCCCATTATCATTAATCGAAAACTAACTCCGTATAGGCTAATCCTATAGATTGAGCAGGGAAATCATCCAAGGCATCTAAGTAAAGGGAGGCCGTTGCCTGTTCCCACAGGTTAGGTTTATCCTCCCAGTGTACCTCGTAGAGGGCTCCCCCGATCCAAAGTCCCACAACCAATGCAGCTATCGCGGTGGCGGGCACAAGCAGTCGGTCTAAAATCCCTCGAACCCTATCTAAGGAGAAACTCCGTTCCTCGGCCTGCGTGATCCGTGCGTTCAACCGGGTCCAGAAGTAAGGGGAAGGATCCACCTCGCGCATCTCCTCTAATCGTTCCCACAGGGAGGACAGGAATGCGACTTCCTGTTGACAGTTCTGGCACCCCGATAGGTGCTCAGCGATTCGTGAAGCCTTTTTCTCCGAAAGCTCCCCATCCAAAAAGGCGGAGAGTTTTCGCTTTACCTTTTGACATCTCATGGCATTCTGCCTCCTTCTATACTTTGAAACACCGGGTTCCCGGAAAACTTGCGTTTTTTTTCAAAGGTCTTCTGAATATGCGCTGAGTTTCTTTCGCAGCGTTTGTTTGGCGCGGTGCAGCTTGGACTCCACAGCGGACACAGAGATATCCATCACCTCGGCGATTTGCTTATAGGACAATCCCTCGTATCGACTGAGGATTACCGTGGTCTTTTGGGCAGCGGGAAGAGTATCCAGCGCACGACGGACGATGGCCTCGCGCTCTGCTCGCTCTAAAGATTGATCCGGCTGGTCTGCCGGATCGGCGGGGACCTCCTGGTCAATTCCCGCTTCTCCATTCCTTCCCAATTGATTCAAGGAAAACCACCGCAATCGCTTCTTCTTCCTCAGCCGATTCAGAGCCAAATGCGTGACTATGGTATACAGATAGGTGAACAACTCGGCTTTAGGCTTATATGATCTCGCCGAAAGATAAAGCCTCAAGAAAGTCTCCTGGGCCACGTCCTCAGCGTCTTCCTGATTTCCAAGAAAACGGTAACCCACGTTGATCACCCGTCGCTGGTATCTTTCCACAATGGCCTTGAAGGCGGATTGGTCCCCGGCCTTCACGCGCACCATAAGCTCTTTATCTGTCATAGACTCCACCTGGATTTTGGGATACTATATTTATTAAACACCGAAATGTGGGAAAACTTGCGGTCTGATTGTACGGGGCTAAAGTTCAATAAATCTTTGATCTTCGGAGATTCTACCACAGTAAGGCTGACTGGACTTAGTACGAGGCATTCAGCAGGCTTCTCAAAAGTCATGCCTGCTCCTCCACTCCGAACAATGTAATCGACTTGAGAAAGCATGTCAAGTCGGAAAATACCCTCAGGATACATCCTCGAACTGATGTCAACGAACTATCAGAGCTGAAAAACCCGTAAAAATATTTGACTTTTCTCAGGACCCCTTGTATATTACAACCAAATGAGTTAAATGTGGTCAAGAGTGAACTTTGATTAGAAGAGAATCGAGGGTAAACAGCTATGGCAAACACAGGAAAGAAGTTAAAAATTGGTTTTCCTAAGGGAAGCTTGCAGGAAGCGACTTTCAGGCTGTTCAGCAAGGCTGGTTATCGCATATCGGTCAGCTCCAGGGCTTATGTACCCCACATCGACGATCCAGAACTGGAGGGGCTTTTGATCCGAGCCCAGGAGATGGCCCACTATGTGGAGAAAGGAGTGCTGGATGTGGGCCTCACCGGAAAAGATTGGATAATGGAATCCCAAGCTGAGGTAGTAGAAGTTACGGAACTGGCTTACGCTAAAGAGGGTTTCCGTCCGGTCAGATGGGTGGTGGCAGTACCTGAGAACTCTCCCATCCGGTCGGTTGAGGATTTGCAGGGCAAAAGGATTGCCACTGAACTGGTGGGAGTAACCAAACGGTTCTTAAAGCAGAGAGATATCCAGGCGGAAGTGGAGTTCTCCTGGGGTGCCACCGAAGCTAAAACTCCTCTTTTGGTAGATGCCATCGTGGAACTGACCGAGACCGGGACCTCACTGAGGGCCAATAATTTACGAATCATAGAGACAGTGCTGGAATCTACTACCTGGTTGATCGCTAACCCAGAAGCATGGAACAATTCTTGGAAAAAACAGAAGATAGAAAATCTGCTGCTCCTCCTCCAAGGGGCCTTGCAGGCTGAGGAGAAGGTGGGACTCAAAATGAATGTTTCCAAGGAAAACCTCCAGAGAGTGATCGAAAAACTGCCTTCTCTGCATACCCCTACCATCTCCAATCTGACAGACAGTGATTGGGTTGCTGTGGAGGTAGTAATAGACGAAAAAGTAGTCAGAGAGAGCGTTCCTGAGCTAAAGAGGGCTGGGGCCCAGGGGATCATCGAATATCCCCTGAACAAAGTTATTCACTGAACAAGAAGGTTATACAAGTGATTGACATTCTGGAATATAAAAATGGAATCCGGGGTAAACTTGAAGGGCTTCTCTCGCGTCCTATCTCCTACTGGTCGTCCGACATAGAGATCGAGGTTAAGGCCATTGTGGACACGGTGAAAGACTTTGGGGATGAGGCGCTGGTGAAACTCACCAGGGAGTTCGATGGAGTGAAGCTTTCTGGGGAGAAACTACGAATCTCCCCTCAGGCAATAGAGCAGGCTTATCAGGCAGTGGAGGATGAATTTCTCACAGCCATTCAGGAGGCAATAGAGAATGTAACCCGCTACCATCAGCGCCAGAAGCTCTCTTCCTGGAGCTTCGATGACGGGGATGGGGTGGCTTTAGAAGAGCGTTTCGTTCCCATAGAGAAGGTGGGGTTATATGTGCCCGGGGGTAAGGCATTCTATCCCTCATCCATCGTGATGAATGCTGTGCCGGCCAAGGTGGCGGGTGTAGACAGGATTATCGTTGCTATGCCTCCTAAAGCTGCGGACAATCCCTATATCCTGGCAACTTTAGGAGAGCTTAAATTGGAGGAGATTTATACCATTGGTGGGGCTCAGGCTATTGCCGCTATGGCATTCGGAACAGAGACGGTACCTAAGGTGGATAAAATAGTGGGGCCAGGTAATGTCTATGTCGGTTTAGCCAAAAGATATGTCTATGGAGTGGTAGACATAGATATGCTTGCTGGTCCTTCAGAGGTGGTGATTCTGGCAGACCAGACGGCTAATCCCAAGTTTATAGCCGCTGATATGCTGGCCCAGGCCGAACACGACCAGATGGCCCAGGCAATCTGTATAACCACCTCTGTGGAGTTAGCAAAAAGGGTAAAAGCAGAGATATCACAGCAGATAAAAGGATTAAAGCGGCGGAAGATAATCACCGAGGCATTGTCGGAGCTGGGGCTGATCGTGGTTGTAGAAAGCCTTGATGAAGGGATAAAACTGGTCAATAAGATTGCCCCCGAACATCTGGAGCTGATGACTGCCAATCCGCGCCAGGACCTTCAGAAAATCAGAAATGCCGGGGCTATCTTCTTAGGCCAATATTCCCCCGCGCCGGTAGGCGACTATTTCGCCGGCACCAATCATGTGCTGCCCACCGGAGGCACAGCTCGTTTCAGCTCCCCTCTGGGTGTTTACGATTTTCTCAAACGCTCCAGCATAGTGGAATACTCAAAGCGCAGAATCCAGAAAAAGGGATACCTAATCCGAAGGCTGGCTCGTATCGAAGAGTTGGGAGCACATGAGAAAGCGATAGAGATGCGAGAACAAAAAGATAAAAATTAAAGAAAATTCAATCGATACAGTGATTGCTATGCCCAGCAGACTCTTCTCCGAAACTCCGATCAAATTGCAAGGGAGACCCCGTTGCGGAGTAGGGGAAAGAAAATTCGCCAAACGATAAAAAAGCCGTATCCTCCTCAACTTAACAAAGCAGTCAAACAAACTCGAAAAATGGCTGGGGAGGATTTTCTCTTGACTTTCAGCTTCTAATATGTGCTGTGTGAAGCATATCACTGTAGTTTTAACTCTATTCTCTCATCATCCATAAGAATAACAGATGCATCAAGAAGCTGCTGCCCTGATATGTCTTTATTTTTATATCTTCTTACAGTTGCCTGTGGTATTATAAATCTGTATTCAATAGGCTGAGAACTTGCATACTCATCTGCGAAACTTTTTGTATATCCGATAACCTCCAAATCATATCCAAAGAACAGCTTGGGAGCAGTAATATATTTGTTGAGTGGACTGAGGACTTTTCTTACAACCTCATCAAAAAGTCTCTTACCTATGTCGTATTTATTTAATCTCAAAGAATTATACACTGTTGTAGTAACGAATTTAAAGTGCAAATATCTTCTTCCCTTAAACTTAATCAGGTTTATCGACTGCGTTTCTAAATATGAATCAGCTAGCAAGCTCTCTAATCGAATTAGATCTATAAAGGCTGATATTTTTGCCTTCAATGCTATGCCTCGCCTTGAAGAAGCAAACGTTGGACTTAAGTAGTCTGTCGGGCAGATTAAAGTAACTGTAACTGTCTCGGTTTTTAGATGTTCATCAATTAAAAGTTCCTCGCCAGTTCTTGAATAGTATCCCTCTTTTGTAATTTTGTATTCAAATTCAGTTTTGTAAAACCCAAAAAATGAATCAGGGGTAGCCTGAACGAATTCAACTAACCTGCCGTCTGATTTTGTAACAAAACTGCCATCTTTAACCAAATTGCCTTGATTTTTGAGTGTGTATTCTACCGTTACTCCTTTCAGAGGATTGCCGTTTACATCCACTACAAGCAATTCATATTGGTGTTTCACAGTAGATTTTATCAGGGTCACTTTTCCAATTTTAGGGTTTTTGTCAAATGAATATTTTGACCCAAAAGTTGATGATATTGAACCACTTGCAGGATGATAGCCCTCTTTTGTAATTTTGTAATCAAACTCAGTTTTATAAGCTATATCCGAAGTGAACATAACATCTAAATAAGCTGTGTCAACCCAAAAGTCAATAAATCCAACTATTTTTCCACTTGGTCCTGTAACAACACTACTTTCTTTAGCTAACTTACCTAGATGCGTCAGCTTGCATTCTACCTTTGCTCCTTCTAAAGGCTTGCCATCTACATCTACTACAAGCAATTCGTATTGGTGTTTCACAGTCTGTCGTGTAGGTGGTGTCAGATCGTATTGATGATTCACAGTCGAGTCGGATTGATAAGTATAAGGAGCACAGGATACTAATACAAGACTGATAATAAGAAGAATGAATCTTTTTGCCATTTTGAAACCTCCTAAATTTGTTAAGACATTCCGCACAACGTTCCAAGAATTTGTGAAATCCTGCGAAGCAGGATTTCAGCAAAAGCGCATCAGCGCTGAAACCATAAGTTCTGTGTTATCGGCCTCGTCACACTAAAAGTATGACAGGAAACCCTCTGGTAGACCCTCTGCCCCTTGTTGTACTGATATCTGTTCGTCAAAAACGAGACCATTCTGATCAAAGGCTATTGCAGACAGAATATTGTTAACACCTGGATGTTCGCCAGCAGCTATCAATGTTCCTGCCACAAATTGAACAAGAAGCTTGTAAAAATATAAACGGCCCTTAAGCGAATCTTGTGGAAAATTTATGCCAACATCCTTACGGAGCGTATCTGAATACCGCTCTATGCTGTCAAATAAAGCCGCAAAGTGAGGATGATATCCATTCCTAAGGTGCCCACAAAAACCATTTTCTAGCATATTTCGGAAATGCTTGTCAGTCCAACCTTGGTCTTCAGGATAATCATGATATAGTCGTAACTCATGTGCAGGTTCATTTGCGTGTCCACAGTGAACATGCCAAAGTCTTGGAAGAGCATCTTTGAAACCTGCAAGATGAAACCCACAAACCAATTCACTCCAGGGCCTACCTGCTTGCTCATGCTCTCCGTTCAGTTGTTGTGCCAGACGCTGGCCAATTATCTCCAGGCCGTCCTGTGAGCCGATACTAGACTCAAGGAAAGCGGCTATCCACGAGTCTAATGGCTTTTCCCCCACTTGACCACAACCCCACATTGCTATCCCGACATTGGCTTTAGAGGTGTATTGAATCTTTGCCGCATCTGCACGTACACCAACAATCTCAGCGTTTTGTAAAGTGGTAACTGCTGAATCACCGACCATAACAATTCCATGACGTGATACTTCGCTCACTACCAACGACATCTACTCTTCTCCTCATTATTTTCAAAGCATTAGTGGATAACTACGGATAAATGAAGTATGTCATTTATCCTCAACTACACCTGAAGGATATAGAAACCTACAGCAATTTATGTGATTGACCCTTAAGCTCATCTCCCGTCATTTCCTTTAAAGCTATCTTTCTGTCTTTTCATAATTATCGGCAATTTTTAAAAAAACTTTAGAATTCTCGACCCAAAGATCGATTTTTGAAATGCTCCCCAATTTACCTCCGTAGCCAAGTGGAAGATGCTATCAGTATACCTAAAGGGCGTTGCATGCTCGGTGTATATGCAGGTTATATTCCATGCAATGCCCTCTGAGGGGAGAGAACCCAAAATGTGCACTTTTGCTTGACCTTTAGCAAGTAGCAAGTTATGCGGAGTTACTGAAGTCTAATCATAAGTTGGGCTACTCTTTTGCCCAAAGATCGGCACTGCTGTTGGGACCGGTCATCAGGTGTTCCTACACTCACTGGACCGTAGTGGTCGCCCTGGCTGTTGCCCTGGATTATCATCCCGTGGACAAGCAGCATCTGCAAGGTGGCCAGAACGGTGGTCTCATTACCTCCGGCTACACCACCGGAAGAGGTAAAGGCCCCTCCTACTTTTCCTTCCAACTGCCCGTGATATTTGACACTTTCATCAAATAGGGCCTTTATCTCAGCGGCGGGGAGGCCGTAGTATGTTGGGGAGCCTACAATTATGCCGTCGACAGTCAACAGGTCCTCAGGCCGCGTATCCTGAACCTTCTTCACCTCCACCTCGATGCCATTCACCCCTGTTGCTCCTTCGGAGACAAAATGGGCCATCTTCTCGGTATTTCCCGTCCGGCTATAGTAGATGATAAGCAGCTTCGCCAATTCAATCGCCTCCTTTTGTTTGATATTTTTTGTTTTCTCTCAGATTCGCAACTGCTCTTTCGGCCTGCTCTCCTGATAATACTATCTCTCCCAGGAGAGGACAGTATAGCTTGACTACGGTTGTGCTCTTTTCGCCAGGGAAGTGGCCCAGTTGCTTCCTCTCCCGAAGTATCCTTGCCGTGCACTCCACAAAATCACCTCCCTGTTCAAAAAAGCCAAAGCTCCGAAATTAAGCCAGATTATACTTATTGCCCTTCGACTCAAAGCGATTCTTTTCATAAATCGTCTACAAACACTCTGTCTTGTCGAGAAAAGATACAAACTGAAAGAAGAAAAGTCAAGTGGAAAAAGGGTCGCTGCAGTGAGCGTTCCCTGAGAGCGCAATAAAATACTTGACATCAGGGTGACTTATTGCTATTTTTCTTACAATCTGGAGATTGTTTGCCGCTGAGAGGTCTAACAAACCGCCCTTTGAACTCTCACTTTGCACTCTTTAAAGTGATACACTCACTTCATAGATATTACTGTTTCGGTGACCGTCAGTGTTCAATACATCATCTGGGATGAAATCTTAATTAGGGAGATCGCCTATCGAAAATTGTTCAAGGAATATCCGGATTATTTTTCCATTTTAACCAATCCCTTTGGCGGCTTTTTTTCTTTGCCAACGAGGGAAAAGTAAGGTTATCTGCCGTTTCCCTTATGGAGATTCCTCGAAATTTTGCAGGTTGGAGCTTTGTCCTATTTCCATAGTAGAATTTGCCTGATATACTGCGTAAGGCTTGAAACAGGATAATGTTGCACTAAAGCCCCATTCAGGTTTCAATCTCAGAGATTGTAATTAGGCTGGAATCCGGATATTCTCAGAACGGTCCCTCATCCGATGATAAACTACGTGCCGGATTGAATCAGGGATCCGGCATTTTTGTCAAAAGGGGAAAGAAACGATTGCGCGGAGGATATAACAGAAAAAGCGATCCACGTAGCTTACGCTGGCCTCTCCCTGGTTTGTCTTTCTTGGTCTTGTCGCTGATGTTCAGCGTCTCTGTCGCCCAGGAGGTGAAGGTCCTGGAGTGTGATGATGCTGGTATTGTTCTTTCTTACCAGCCTGGGGAATTAACCAGAGGGACAGTTGACACCGATTCTGGAGAGGCTGAAATTCTTCAGCTCAGCGACTGTGGGATGACCGATAAGGTGGGCTACCCTATGCTGCCGAAGAGATCGGTGCTGGTGGGTATTCCTCTGGAGGTAGAACTGAGACTCCAGATAATCAGTTCGAGATCGGTTGTCCAGAGGGGCTATTCTGTTGCCCCTGTTCCCCAACTGGTGAGAGAAAAGACAGATGGAGAAATCTTCTTTGAGGAACGTTTTGTTAGAGACCCTCAAGCATATTCGGATACCTTCTTTTCTCCTCCGCAAGTAGCCGCTTTGGGAAAGCCGGGTTTCCTTCGAGATCAAAGGGTAGTGGATATTGTCTTCTGGCCGGTCAGGTATAATCCAGTGCGACAGGAGATCGAAAGATGTGAAGAGATAGTGATCAAATTGCTATTCTCTCCTCCGGCCAGGCGGACAGGTTTCTTAGAACTTCCCCTGAATGAGGAAAACGAAGATCTTTATCGCCAGGTTTTGGTCAACTACCAGTTGGCTCGGAAGTGGCGACTGCAGGCCGTCCAGAGGCGCCCGCTTGCTGGTGAAGTCTCCTTCCCACCCGGCAGATATCTGAAGATCAATGTGAAGACCGATGGGATATATTGCCTCAGGTGGAATGATCTGAAGGAAGCAGGGATTGATCTTGATCAGTTCGATACCAGGACAATCAAGATGTATTACGGAGGGGGCAGGGAGTTGCCTCGGGACCCGTCTGTGTCTCCGCCCCAGTGGCAACAGATCCCGATCGTGGTGGACACTACCTCGGGCTACATCCTCTTCTACGGAAACGGCCTTTCCGGTTGGGATTATGACAAGCAGGCTAAAGATTTCACTCATTTTATAAACCATAACGCACGGCAAAATTGTTACTGGTTGACCCTGGAGGGCACAGAATCAGGCAAACGGATGGTCTGCAGAGATGGGATCCCCTGGCGAAAGGAGGTGTTTCCCCCGCAGGGTTTTCGGGCCAGGATTCATCAGGAGACAGAACGTTACTGTACCTGGGCTGACGAGACAGGAGGGTCAGGAATTGAGTGGTATTGGGATAAATTCTCTGAGGCATCAGGGGAGAAAAGGTATCCATTTCTCACCTTTTATCCCGACCTAACCGACACCTGCCTGATCAAGATAAGACTATTGAAGGGAGCAGGGAAGAGCCATCTCCTGCAGGCATCATTGAATGATGAATTAGTGAAGCTAATACCATTTGGGGATTTTGGCAACACAGTAACTACTTTAGAGACAACAGGCCTGCTCAAGGCCGGAAGCAACTATCTGGGTATAAAAGAGTTGATCGAGGGTTCCAAACTACGACTGGACTGGTTTGAGGTAGAGTACACAGAGAAGTTTACAGCCGAGACAGGGGAGCTTTTCTTCACCGCCCCTCTTTCCTCAGAGGTGACCGAGTTCAGAATTGCGGAAGTCAATTCTGAAGATAAAGTTCGTATATTCGAGGTTTCAGTTCCATTTGAGGTGACTCAGATTAGCGGAGACTTAGGAGCGGATGGGATATTGACATTCCAAGATTCTCTCCGCTCAGATATCCCCCGGCAGTACTATGTCATCTCTGAAGCGAAGTGGAAAACTCCGGAAAACATCGCCATTTATGAAAACACCCTGGATCTCAGGGAGGATATAGAAGAACTGGATCAGGTTATTATCACCCACCCCGACTTTTGGGAGGCGGCTCAAAGACTTGTCCACTGGCGTTCCCAACGGGGATTCAACTCAATGGCAGTCAGTGTGGATGATATTTACAACCAGTTCTCCTGGGGACTCTTCGATCCCACCGCCATCCGTGACTTCCTTAAGTACTTAAGAGAAAACGGTAATCCCAATTTGCTATATGTTCTTTTACTTGGAGACGGTTGTTACGATTATAAAAACAACTCCGGCATAAGTCCCGGCAACTGGGTTCCCCCTTATGAACAGGGGGCTGTTACCACAGACGATTGGTTTGTCTGTTTCGACGAGGATAGCTTTTTGCTCAGCATGGGGGTGGGAAGACTGCCCGCTCAGAGTGAACAAGAAGCAGAAGTTATGGTAAACAAGATCATTGATTACGAGCGCAGAAGCTCTCCTGGGGTCTGGCAAAATACGGCTATCTTGGTAGCAGATGACGACCATGTTCGAGGTAGATACGACGGGATCGTTGATTATACTCGTGACACCGAAAGTATCGCTCTCTCCTTTCTTCCCCAGACTTTGGATCAGGTGAAGGTATACCTTACGGAGTATCCATTAGATTCGTTCGGCCAAAAGCCGAAAGCCAGGAAAGAGTTTATTGAGGCTTTTAACCAGGGAGCTCTTCTGATCAACTTCGTTGGACATGCTAACTACACTACCTTGACTCACGAGAGTCTGTTCGAGGCAGCCACAGATATCTCCCTGTTAAACAACGGTCAGCGTTTTCCCCTGTTCTTCGGATCCACCTGCAGTATCGCCCATTTTGACCATCCGGTCAATGAGACCATTTGTGAGAAGCTCCTGCGAAGTGATAGTGGCGGCCTGATAGCTGCTATTGGGCCTACCAGAATGGCCTACAATGCACCTAATGTCCAATTTAATAAACTTTTCTACCAACAACTCTTTCCATCTCTGAGTCTACCCCAGAGGGTAGGCAAGGCGCTGTTAGAGGCAAAGCTGTTAATGGGAAGAAGTGGTAATACCCAAAAAATTATACTCTTAGGTGATCCGGCCCTTTCCTTGGCGATGCCCCAGATGAAGGTCGACCTCTCAGTGACCCCGGACACCCTTAGAGCCTTAGGCGAGGTTAATGTCTCCGGGAGACTGCCAGATGGAGATTTCAACGGCAAGTGCTCTCTTAGGGTTTTTGACTCTGCCAGACATGTTACCTATAACAGCCCGAAAGGTCGCTCAGTGCAATATTGGCTCCCCGGCTCTCCTTTGTTCCGAGGGATTTTCTCCGTAGAAGATGAACGATTTCAGCACAAAGTGCGCATCCCCAAGGACATCTCCTATGGCAGCCAAAGAGGCAGAGTAAGTGTCTTCGTCTGGAATGAACAGGCCGACGGTTGTGGTAAGATTGACTCCCTCTATGTGGGAGGCACTGCCTATGTGTCAAACGAAGACGCCCAAGGTCCCGATATTACCATCGGCATACAAGGGCAAAATTTCGCAGACGGCGATTACACAGGAACTTCCCCTATCATCCAGGCTACTATAAAGGATGAGAGTGGCATCAACATCACCGGAGAAATCGGCCACGAGATAACCATAACCGTGGATAAGGTGGGTATATACGATGTGACAAAATACCTTGTCTGTCAGAATTCTTACCAACAGGGATTCCTCCAGTACCAACTGGAAAGCTTAAGTGAAGAAGAGCATACTGTTACCCTTAAAGCCTGGGACACTTTTAATAACTCTGCCACTGAGACCGTGACCATGGTAGTGGCCTCTGAAGAGAGATTTTCCATCAGAAGCCCCCTCTGCTATCCCAACCCGATGGACTCTGAGACAGTCTTCACCTATGAATTGACCCAGCCAGCACAACAGGTAAAGGTAAAAGTCTTTTCCATCTCTGGCAGATTGATAGACGAGTTCGAGGGAGAGATTACCCGAGGCTATAACCGAGCCCCCCGAGGGCAGCCCTCTTGGATTCCCCCGGTTCCACTGGCCAATGGAGTCTACCTTTACAAAATAATAGCCAAGAACTCCGATGGCAAAAAGGCAGAAGTGATCGAGAAATTGAGTGTGTTACGGTAACTTACTGGTGATTGGTGAGATTCTGTCGAAAAATACTCGAACACTTTGGCCACAAAGCCACAAAGACACCAAGATTAAATAATAAATTTTCTACTTCTATTAAGGGTCTGTTCTCTTTGTGTCTTCGTGTCTTTGTGGCAGGTTTGAAACCAACTAAAGAAGGAGGTAACGAAGATGAAAAAGATTATTTTCTCATTACTGGGTATTGCCCTTCTGTTCTTCTGGACCTATCCAGCAGAGGCAACCAACGAAAGCCAAGCAGCGGTGTTGATGCTGTTGATCAAGCCCGGGGCAAGAGTTGGGGCTATGGGTGAGTCTTTCGTCACCATCTCAGATGGGGCCACCGCCAGCTACTATAACCCAGCCGGACTGGCCGGACAGAGACAACGAGAGTTCACCTTTATGCATACCAAATGGCTTCCCGGACTTGCCTTGGATGACAACCTCTATTATGGGTTTTTAGGATACTCTCAATACTTAGAGAGCTGGGGAAATATCGGGGTAAACCTTGCCTATTTCTATATGGGCGAGCAGATCAGAACCGGTGAAACCGGAGAAGAAGAGGGAACTTTCACCAGCTACGATGCGGTGCTATCCGTTTCCTACGGGGCGAATGTCTCCTCCGGCATCGCCCTGGGAGTGACGGGTAAATTCGTCCAAAGTCACCTGGCAGACACAGGGGCCGGTATTGAGAGAGGTTCGGGCACCGGCCATTCCATTGCCTTTGATTTCGGGATTCTGTACCGTTCTTCTATCGCTGGACTTAAGCTGGGGGCAGCGCTTCATAATCTGGGCCCCAATATCACCTACATCGATGCTGCCCAAGCCGACCCTTTGCCACTTAATATAGTGGTTGGTGCCTCTTATAAGTTGCTGGAGACAGAGTTCAACGACCTGCTGTTAGTGCTGGATTTCTATAAACCCTTAGTGAAAAGGAAAGGCAGTTTTCTCCAATCTACCTTCTCTGCCTGGGCAGATGAGGAGACTAAACAGGAGTTGGAACAGATAGACATCCACGCTGGACTGGAGTACACCTACAGCGGCTTTCTGGCCTTGCGGGCTGGATACTCTTACGACAAGGATGGCGATCTTAAAACCCCTACGTTTGGCTTCGGAATCAAGTACAGCCAATTTCGGTTCGACTTCGCCTATCTGACTGCTCAGGATACTCCACTTCAGAATAACACCAGGTTCTCTCTTACGCTCGATTTTTAAGACGAAAGGGATCAAAAGTTGTCAGATGCTCATCTCAAATGGGCTAAACTATGGATTCTGCTGCCCGCCTGTCTTCTGCTGTTCTCTGCGGGCTCCGCAGCCGGAATCCAGCACTGGAAGATCCTGGCCTTGAGGGTGGAATTCCCCCAGGAGCAGCCCGACAATTCTACTACCACAGGGGATGGCACCTTCGACCTCAGGGAATTGCAGGACCCAGAGGTACAAGAAGCCTACCGGGGACATTACTACGACATCCCTCCTCACAATCGCCGCTATTTCTGGTGGCATCTGGAGGCCCTGGCCAACTACTATCAAAAGGTGTCAGACGGGGAATTGCAGATCAGCTTTGATCTGTTCCCGCAGATCTCTGATTCCAGCTATCGGATGCCCAAGGAGCTTCTCAGCTACGGCAACGGTCGTACTTCGCAGCAGATAAATCAGAAACTGTGTGAATTGTTTCGAGATGCGGTTACCACTGCCGATTCAGTAGAGGGAGAGAATTTGGATTTCTCCGGGTACCAGAGCTTTTTGGTTTTTCACGCCGGCAGGGGACGAGAGACAGGGTGGATAAACGACATCCCTTCAGCCTACTTATCCCCAGAAGATCTGGAAACCTACTTGGGGGAATCGATCTCTGTAGACGATGGAATCTGTCAGGTTTCCAATGGCTGGATTATGCCCGAGATGGCCAGCCAGGACGGTCGAGTCGGTCTCAACGGTCTGATGGCCGAGGTCTTCGGTCACCAACTGGGACTGCCCGGACTCTCCAACTATCGGGATAATCTCCCTGCTTTGGGCGGTTGGAGCCTTATGGATACCGGCGCTATGAATTCTTTGCCTGGTGAACTCTGGGGATTTGTCCCCTGCCACCCAATGGCCTGGTCCAAAATAGAACTGGGTTGGATTGAACCCGCGGTAGTAACTGAAGACACTACCATAAATATCATCGCCACGGATGTTTCCACGGGAAGTTCCTCTCTTCCTAAGGCAGTCAAGATCCCCATCAACTCTCACGAATATTTCCTGTTAGAGAACAGACAGAAGCGATGTCCTGCGGACTCAATACCCAAAGTTACCTTCTCCGTGAGCGACACGGCCGGTGTCTGGCTCTCTGTAGACCAATATGACTCTTTTATCCCCGGGTCAGGTATCCTCATCTGGCATGTAGATGAGCAAGTTATAGCAGGGAAACGCAGCACTGGTGGAATTAACAATGACTATTTTCACCGGGGGATTGACCCCGAAGAGGCGGGAGGGTTTCAGGATATCGGCAACTACTACAGCCGAGAAGACCAGATCAACGGCTCAGAGGAAGACCCTTTTTATGTGGGTAACCAGACAGAATTCTCTTCTGCTACTGTTCCCGGCTCTCAGAGCAACCTGGGAACTGACACCGGGATAAAGGTGGTGGTGGAGAGCCCTTCGGCTGACACGATGATCGTTCGAATCAGCTTTGAGCGCAATTTGCCCGGCTGGCCCCAACAGGCAGCGGCCTCTTTTGAGAAAAATCCTCCCCTTTATGCCGATTTGGACGGAGATGGGAGCCCCGAGATCGTCGCTGTTACCTGCAGAGGGGAAGTCTACCTGTGGAGTGGCAGTGGGCATTGCCTTTGCAAGTTCTCTGTCGGTGCCCCGGTTTTCTCTGTTCCAGCCTTGGCAGACATAGACGGCGACGCCCACTCAGAATTGGTAGTGGCCGACAGCGCCGGGGTGGTATCGGCCTGGAGACCAATCCAGGGAGAACTCCTCTATCAGGTTAATTTGCCCTCCGTTCCCTCCTCCTCAGTGCTGGTAGCCGATATTGATCCCAATCCAGGACTGGAGGCAGTAGTAGGGGGAATCGATGGTAACGTTTATGTAATTGGTCTTCAACAAGAACAGATTCTCTGGACAGCCTCCACCGGAGAGGGTTCGTCTTTAATTAAGATCGCTGCTGCGGATGTAGGTGGTTCTATTCTCATCTTTGCGACCCGCAGCGGTTCAGGAGGCGGCAGGCTTCTTCGCATCTCCAAGGGAATAGGCGAAGAGGTTTCGGTTGACACGCTTTACCAATTTGCCCCCGCCAGTGGGATTCTTCGCCGGCCAGTGGTGGGTGACATAGATTTGGATGGAAACATAGAGGTGGTGGCTGCCTCCTCCGAGGGAGAGGTAGTGGCAGTGGAGCCCAACGGCTCTCTGGAGTCCGGATTCCCTGTCTGGCTGGATGATAATTTGTTCTGTTCCCCTGTCTTGGGAGATGTTGACGGCGACGGCTACTTGGAGATCGTTGCCTGCGGTACTGACAGAGTCTACGCCCTCGGATGCGGCGGCGCCCTTACTGCCAATTTCCCCATCAGACTTCCCTACAGGGACGAGGTGGGACACATACTCTCTTCCCCGGTGCTGGCCGACCTCGACGACGATGGCCAGTTAGAGATCCTCTTCGGCTCCTCGGTGGACAAAGTTTACGCCGTCAACGAAGAAGGTAGCCTACTTCCCGGTTTCCCCCTGGCGACGGTCGGTTCTGTCCTCTCCTCCCCTATCTTGCTGAACATCGATACAAAACCAGTGCTGGGGGTGGGAACCGACAGCGGATTTCTCCACCTCTGGGATCTCTCCAAGGCGAACTCAGAGTTCGCCTTGGAAAGGATTATCTGGGGAATGAGGGGGGCAGATCTGAAGAATAGCAATTCTTACCCTGATTCTCTGCTTCCTGAGGCCCCTCTGGGAAGCGAGAAGGTTCTTCCCTCTGGAAGCGTCTATTGTTATCCCAACCCTGTACAGGGCGCCAAGGCCACATTCAGGTTCTATCTGGGAGAAGAGGCGGATGTGAACATCAAAATATTCGATATGCTGGGTCGGCAGGTGGCAGAGCTGGAGAAACCGCAGGCACAGACCAGGGCTCAGATAGACAACGAACTGGAGTGGAATACCGCTGGATTGGCCAGTGGGCTTTATCTGTGTCGGGTAGAAGCGAGGGGAAGATCAGAAAAGAAAATCGTCTTCCTGAAGGTGGCAATCTGTAAATAGATGTCCTGCGATTTCTACAAATTTGTAAGATCAGATTCTTGCAGGTCTGCCCTGAGCGCAATGAGATTCTTCGCTGCCCCTTCGCTGGCGCTCAGGGTTTCGGCTCAGAATGACAGCAAGCGAAGGGCTCAGAATGACAAGAAGTTAGGGTGTCATTCTGAGTGGAGCGTTAGCGGAACGAAGAATCTCCTTGTCGCAAACCGGCTATGTTCAGAATGGACAGAAAAGTGAAGAAAATAGGGTTAAATAATGGCCAGCAGTTTCCGTGGCCGAGGAGCTTTCTCCTCTGGGTCTTGGTTCTCCTGTTCTTTCTGGGAGGAGTTAGTGAGGCTCAGAATCCCTCCCATCTCCGCTGGAAAGTGATTGAGACTGAGCACTTCAATATCTTTTATCACCGGGGAGAAGAGAGGGCAGCCACTCTGGCCTCAGAGATTGCGGAGAAGATCTACGGGCCGGTCACCTCACTTTATCAGTTCCGGCCTGGGGGAAAAGTTCATATTGTGCTCAAAGATTACCAGGACTATTCCAATGGGGCGGCCTATTACTATGACAACAAGATCGAGATCTGGGTCACGGCTTCGGATTTTGAACTCCGGGGCACGCACGACTGGTTGTGGAATGTGATCACCCATGAGTTCACCCACATTGTCTCCCTCCAGGTAGCCAGAAAAGGTCCCCGCTGGATGCCGGGTTTCTACCTCCAGTGGTTCGACTACGAAGCAGAGAAAAGAGAGGATGTGCTTACCGGCTACCCAAACCGGATTGTCTCCTATCCTCTTCCGGGCACGGTGGTGCCGATGTGGTTTGCCGAAGGCACAGCTCAGTATCAGGCTGATGGTGCCCGCTTTGACCACTGGGACTCCCACCGGGATATGCTCTTGCGTGTCGCTACTCTGGAGAATGAGCTTTTGACCTACCACCAGATGGGGGGATTTGCCAAGACCACCCTGGGTAACGAGATGGTCTATAACCAGGGATACAGCCTGGTGCGTTTCATAGCAGAACACTATGGGAAAGACAAATTGAGGGATCTGATGGCCCAGATGTCCCGCTGGCACCACTTCAATTTTGACGGGGCGACTAAAAGGGTCCTCGGTTTCTCAGGTGAGGGACTTTATCGGCAGTGGAAAGACTTATTGCAGGGAAAATACGCTCGACAGGTAGTTTCTATTAGAACCAATTTGATCGAAGGTGAAAAACTGAGCAAGGATGGATATTCAAATCTCTATCCCGTTTGGTCACCGGATGGCAAGCAGTTGGCTTACATTTCTAACCAGGGGCAGGACTTTCTCATCACTAACCTTCATCTGTTCTGTCTCGAGGAGAAGGCTGACGAACCTTTAGCTGCTGGGGCTGTTTCCTCACCCAGTTGGGCATCCCAGGGCCAGGGATTGGTCTTTGCCCGCAAAAGCAAGCCCAACCAGTACGGGGCCTCCTACTGGGACCTCTACGCCTACGGCATAGAGGAAAAAAGGGAGACCCGCCTCACCTACGGCCTGAGAGCAAAATTCCCTGACTTATCTCCCGACGGCAACTGGATCTGTTTTGTCCAGAATGAGAAAGGGACTAACAACTTGGGACTCTGCCGGTCCGATGGCACCGGGGTTCGTTATCTGACCCAATTCGACGATGGGACTCAAATCTACACGCCTCGCTGGTCGCCGGAGGGCAGGGAGATCGTCTTCGCTATCTCTCGTGGTGAAGAACGAGATATCGCTGTTGTCAACAAAGACGGCACAGATTTTCACTACGTAGTGAGCTCTGAGGGCTCTGACCGTGACCCCTGCTGGACACCAGATGGCAAGGGCATCGTCTTCAGCTCCGATGTGACGGGTATCTTCAACCTCTATTGGATCTCTGTTGAGGACAAAGAGGTGCGTCAGTTGACCAATGTGATAGGGGGCGCTTTCTGTCCCTCGGTCTCACCTGTGGATGGGCAGATTGCCTTTTCCTCCTATGGCCCAGATGGGTATCAACTCCATCTTCTGTCCCAGACAGCCGGCTTCAGGAGGGTAGACTCCAGGCTTTTTCAGCAGCCCTCCAACAGACCGACAGCAAAGAAATCCAATATTGACCTGGTTTCCAGTCCTTACCGAAATACATACCTGGGGTTTTCCCTGATGCCCAGAATTGCTCTCGACGAGGGGAAACTCAAGTTAGGAGCGTATGCAACCTCCAGCGATGCGCTGGACAGGCAGTCGGTGATAGCAGGACTG
>DAOVDP010000121.1 GCA_030669445.1 Candidatus Latescibacterota bacterium
AATAAAATCATCATCACAACACTAAACTTTACTCTCATTTTCTTTCACCTCCTTTGTCTTTCGAATCGTATCAGTTGCTTGGCAGCTTTAATACTCAGGCACATTATAGTTTGCACATTGCTATTTCAAGTGTCATTGCGAGGAGCGTAGCGACGAAGCAATCTCATCGTCACAACCCTCATTTGGTGTTTTGGGATTGCTTCGCTGCGCTCGCAATGACATGTAATCTATTTAGTGCCCCCAGTAGTATCTTTCCATCCCCTCCTTCTTTTCTTTGGTTTGTGAGGTTTCATTAGCTCTCTGTTCTGGGTCGATTATCTCGTATCCCATCTGCCTCCTTCCGAAAGGACTTGCTACCCTATAACTTTGCCCTCAGTGTAAGGGAGCCGTTTCGGATGGGAGCAAGATGACGAGGCACCTCAGTGTAATGATATTGAAGTAGATTACTAATCTGGCCGAGAAGGTTTACTCGACTGCTCAATTTCAGGCTGCTGTTGACATTCAGCACGTAATGGGCCACTCTCTCATCCGCGGCCAGGAAATCAATGGCCTTCTGGGGACGGCTGCGATAGTGGAAGTCCCCTCCCATTCGAATAGCTCGGTAGTTCAATGAAATCGCTGTAAGTACCTGGTGTCGATGCCGATAGGGAAGCGTTTGGTTTAAAGTAAGGTCCCGCGGGTCGATATATGTATAACTTAAATTGCCAGATAGAAATTTGCGCCAGAGTTGTCCCTTCAACCCTATCTCCGCCCCTCGAACACGAGCCTGGGTAACATTGTCTAACTGGAACTCGCCACTTCCTATACTCTTAGGCTCGATCATCTGCTTGTAGTCGCTCTGGAAAAGGGCCATGTCTAACATGAGCTGTTTCCCCAGAAGTTGATTCATTCCTATCTCATAAGACCACGTTCTCTCTGCTCTGATATCCAGATTAGGTACTACCAAAAAACCGCTCACTATGGTTCGGGTAAACGTCTCGGCAACAGAGGGGGCGCGAAATCCTCTTCCAACCGAGGCCCGCAATGAAGTGGATTCACTGGGGCGATAGACTATTCCCCCTCGGGGACTGAGCTGGTCCTCTATAGAGTTACCATCTACCCAGTGAGTGTCATACCGCATTCCCAGCGTAGCCTTGAGGATGGGCAGCAGTTTAACCTCATCTTGAATATAGACCGCCGGATCGTAAGTGCTGTGGTCATCAAACATAGTGGATTCCACTTCATTGTAAACCCCTTCCAGCCCCATTGTCAGGGAGTGTCTCTCTGTGGCAAGCAGTTCCGCTCGCAGCTCACCACCTGCCCGGTAGGAGTTAGCATAATCACCGTTGTCGTGGAATTGATTCTTCCAATACGTTTTAAGACAGTAAATTTTAAGGATATAGGCTAACTGTGAGTTGACTACCTGTTTAAAAGAACAGTGAATATTGAATTTGTTGGAAAGGACTTTGTCATTTCGACACTCATCGGGCACCTCCAGGGCTCTGTCCTGGCCTTTCCATTGGGCTGAGTACCCCCAATTATCGGTTGCCCAGGTAGTAAGAAGAGTGAAGCGGGTTTGAGGAGAGAAAGTAGAGGTGAGCTTTCCGAATAGATTCCACCTCTGGTAGCCTCCGTTCTGAGAGTATCCATCCGAGCATTTTCTCCCTGCAGAGATCAGAACGGAGGATTTGCCCAGCTTTCTGCTGTGGCTGAGGTCGATGCTATGAAAATCGAGCCGGTGGTCAGTCCACTTCCACTGAGAGTAATAGGGTTTACTGTAGAATCCCCAGGAGAGGCTGGCTCTGGTTTCAGGCCGCTGAGTGGGTTCCTTAGTGATAATGTTTATCACCCCGGAGAGGGCGTTGGAGCCGTAGAGGGCAGAACCAGCACCTTTTATGACTTCCACCCTTTTAACTTCGGTGATGGGAATAATATCCCATTTTATGGTGCCGGTGTCGCCAGCGATGGCAGGACTGTCGTCGATGAGCAGAAGCACTCGACTGCCTGCCCCTTGACTGTATCCAGTAGAGCCTCGGATACCGACCTCTCCCCCTTTGAATTCCAGCCCAGGACAACTGCGCTGCAGGGCCCGGTCTAAACTCGCCTCATTTCGCTGCTGGAGGTCTGCAGAGCTCACAACAGTAATGCTAACCGGAGACTCCTGTAGAAGCTGGGCCTTTTTGCTGGCGGTCACTACTACCGGTGAAAGCTCGATCGCTGTTTGTTCTACTTTAAACTCAACCGTGGTGGTCTTCCCAGCGACTATTCTGATCCCCTCAATAACGGCCGTCTTGTAGCCAATCATCACTGCCTCGACCGAATAGGTGCCTGCGGGGATTTTAGGGATACAGAATTGGCCGTTCAGATCAGTCATAGCTCCTAAAACAGTTCCTTTTACCACAACGCCGACAGCTGGCAGAGCCTCCTGGCTGGATGCATCTTTAACTGTTCCAGCCAATTTTCCCTGTTGAGTCTCAGCGGAGAAGACGGGCATGGCACTGAAAATACTCAGGTACCCTACTGCCAGTAAGACAAGAAGTTTCATAGCGGTTCACTGTTCCTGCTGTTTGAAAACATCTTCAAGCTCAGGGGGAAGTACCCCCACCTGAGAAAGATCGACGGAGATGTCGATGCCAACCAGATTTTGGCCCTTTTCCACGGTTACTGTCCCATGATGAGTGGTATCCGACGGAGCACAATACATTCCGGCAAAACAATCTGGGCTCCAGGGCTCTCCCTGTTTTATCAAAACCACCATAATCAATTCATACCTTCCTGGGTTCAGCTCTACGCTGTAATCACATTGGGGAACCCAACGAGGCAAGGGGTCGCTGTGGGCCCTTATGCTGTAAAAATCCATTTCCCTACAAGGAAATTCGGCGTATACAACCACTCTAACCTCTTCAGTAGAATCTGGCCAAGAGCCCTGAAAAAAGATGGTTCCACTTATGCTGCCCTTCTGGCCTTCTGCTTCTGGCCCTGTCGGCTTCAATCCGTGATCTATCTGACATCCAATAGTTGCGACAAGAATGGCCAAGAACCAAAGAAACTTATGATGATTTGTCTGCAGATGCATACTATCTCTTTTTGTCCTGCGCTTTCGCTCTTTTCCAGGACGCTTTGTTGTAAACAAGTCAAGAAAGGAAACAGTTCTATCTTGTGTGGATTCACCTTAATGTCTCGCAGATCGTCTATTTTGCCTTCATTTCGGACCTCTCTTTTAGCTTGGAAGAAAAAGTTCACCCCCATCACTCTCTTTTTCGTCCCCTGTTATATTTTTTGTATATAATTGTAAAATTATCCCTTATCTTCCCATAGTTCTTCCAGACAGCTATGCCGAAGAGCAATACAAAAACCCAAATCAAGATCCAATTGGGAATATACCCCTCCGAACCAACCCTGGCCAAGATAAAATATCTCGGAGCTCTACCCACAAATATTGCTAAAATGTACTTTTTCTTATCGTACTCGGTGGTAATTGCTAAAAATCTGAAAGGGTCAAAAGGAATGGGGGTGAAAGCAGCAACCACAAGAGTAACAAATGCCATGCTCCTGAAGAACGCTGAAAACCTCAGATACCAGCTGCTCTGCTGTAGCTTGCGTATTCTCTGGTATCTCATTAAAAGAGAGAGCAAAAGATAGTCAATCAGACCCGCTACACATGTTGCAACACCACCGACCACTGCTACAAGCCACGGGGCATATTGTTCTCCCACATAGATCACATAGGGGTGCGTAGGCAGTGGGAAAAAGGTCATCGCCACCGACATATAGAGAAAGAAGAGCAGGAGACTGAGCAATTTTGTGAATCCCCTCTGCGGGTATGGAATTCATAAGATTAACAGTTGAGCGCCTGGGCCGGTTTGGCGGCTGAAAATGGTGTCTTCCGGGATAACCTTGAAGCTCGCGAAGAGAGATTCTCTTTCAGTAATGCCCAGTATGATATCTCTGTATAACCCCTAATAGCGACATAACACCCTCCACACTTATTATTTTTTGAGAATTCTTCTATCATCCTTTCTTGGGTTAAGTACCTTTTACGATGATGGGAACAAGGGGTCAAATAGCCGTCAGGCATCACAACTAAGAACCTTAACCCTGCCTTACAGTTAGGGATAAATCCCTGCTCAAAAAATTTATAGATTTTCCAGAGCATTAACTCGGGATTGACAATTCTTAAACCTTCTCTTCGCAACTTTATCAAATTCCCGATAGTTCGGTGCAGAACTCCTAAATCTTCCTCAGACGTTATGAACAGGCTTTTGTCTCCTATTCGCAATATTGAGTACGCGCTATAAGATATTGACACGTCCCATTCTTGGGCTTTTTTGGCCAGCGGAAGTAGATACCTCAGATTGTCTCTTGTGATTGCAGAGTTCAAAACAATATCACTATAACCAAAGTCTGCTAAGCCGGGGATCGTTTCTTCCAAATGAGAATATAAC
>DAOVDP010000148.1 GCA_030669445.1 Candidatus Latescibacterota bacterium
CCTACTGAAAATGCGTCTTACTCATTTGTATCGGTATGTAATCCGTCCCTTGCTCAGGTCGTAAGGCGAAAGCTCAATCACCACTCTGTCTCCGGGAAGTATCTTTATAAAATGCATCCGCATCTTCCCTGATATGTGAGCCAAAACCCTGTGGCCGTTGTCTAATTCCACCCGAAAACATGTGTTAGGCAACGCCTCAATCACTGTTCCTTCCACCTGAATGGGTTCTTCTTTTTTTGCCATCGATTCCCCGTGACTTTTACTGGTAACTACTCAGCCACTAAGGCACGAAGACACGAAGGAAACATATGAGCTTTAGCTCTTTATCAGAAAAAAGATTTATTGTTTGATCTTGGTGTCTTAGTGTCTTTGTGGCCAAGCTGTTGCTTTTACTGAAGAGTTTTTATGATACGCTGAAACACCTCTTCGACGCTGACTTGCCCATCTATCTGTTTCAGAAGTCCTTTGTTTTTATAGAATTCCTTCAGAGGGGCGGTTTGCTCAGTATAGACTTCAAGTCTGTTGATGATTGTCTGCTCTTTGTCGTCTTCTCTCTGGATTAGCTTAGCTCCACATTGATCACACCTACCTGGCCTCTGGGGAGGCGAGGAAAGCAGATTATAGTTCCTTCCACAACAGGGGCAAACCCTCCGGGAAGAAAGCCGCCGAACAAGCACTTTTGAGTCTACCTCAATGCTGATGACTGCATCAACCTTCTCATCAAACGAGCTCAGAAGTCCATCCAGGCCTTCTGCCTGCACCGCAGTTCGGGGAAATCCATCTAAGATGAACCCTTTCCTACCGTCTACACCCATCAGCCTCATTTTAATCAGGCCCAGCATCAAATCATCTGGAACAAGTTCGCCTGCCACAATATAAGAATTAGCTTCAGCTCCCAGTTCGGATTCTTCTTTCACTGCTTGCCTGAGAATATCACCTGTGGATATATGAGGAACATCGTATCTTTCTGCCAACTGGATAGCCTGGGTGCCTTTGCCTGCGCCGGGAGGGCCTAAGATAACTAATCTCATAGCAATAATTAGAGGAACCGTTTCCTGCCCCTGAGCCTTGTCTTGCCCATAAAGCTATCGTAGTGACGGATAAGCAGGTGAGATTCAATCTGCTGCAGAGTATCCAGAACCACTCCCACTATGATAAGAAGCCCTGTGCCCCCCAAAAAGTTGCTAAAGGCAGCGGAGACATTCATAGACTTGACAATGAAATACGGAAAAACAGCTATCATAGCAAGATAAACAGCTCCAGGGAGGGTAATTCTGGTCAGAACCCGGTTGATATAATCGGCAGTCCTCTTGCCCGGCCTGACTCCCGGGATAAATCCCCCGTATTTTTTCATGTTATCCGCCAGATCAACCGGATTGAGCACCACAGCGGTGTAAAAATAGGCGAAAAAGACGATCAATGTTCCGTAGAAGAACCAATAAACCGGCGATTGAAGAGACAGACGGCTGACGATTGTTTGTATAGCTTCACTTCCGCCCAGAAAGGTAGCGATGGTTTGAGGGACAAACATAATCGCCTGGGCAAATATGATGGGAATAACACCGGCCGTGTTCACCCGCAGGGGGATATGAGTGCTCTGACCTCCATATATCTTTCTGCCCACAACCCGTTTGGCATATTGGACCGGTATTTTTCTCTGGCCCTGGGTCATAAAGACTACTGCCGCAGTCACCACAATCATCAGGGCGAACAGGAATAACACGGCGATAATACTCCTGTTACCAGCTATGAGTTGCCTTATCTCAGTAAGCACTGCCCCAGGGAAACGAGCTATTATCCCTACAAAAATGATCAGAGAGATGCCATTGCCAATGCCCTTGTCGGTAATTTGTTCACCCAACCACATAAGAAAAACAGTGCCGGCAGTAATGGTGATCATAGTCATCAGCCGGAATCCCCACCCAGGACTGGGAACTACTGCCAGTCCAGAGGGAGACACCTGGCGCTCTATGAATATGCTTACCCCGTAAGACTGGAACAGAGCAAGGATCACGGTGCCATAGCGTGTATATTGGGTGATTTTCTTTCGCCCCTCCTCACCCTCTTTTTGCAACTTCTGGAAAAAAGGAAGTACCGATCCCAAAAGCTGCAAGATAATAGAGGCACTGATATAGGGCATAATTCCCAAGGCGAAGATGGTCACCTGTTTAAAAGCACCTCCCACGAACATGTCGTACAAGCCAAACAGGGTTCCCTGTATTCTGCTCCAGAATTCTGCCAGTGCCACCGGGTTGATCCCTGGAACAGTTATATGGCATCCGAATCTGAAGACCACCAGCAAAGCAAGGGTAAACAGGAGCTTTTTCCTTAGTTCAGGGATACGGAAAACATTTTGGAAGTTCCTCAGCACTTCATATCACCTCTACTTTTCCCCCGGCTTGTTGGATCTTTTCCACGGCCGCCTTGCTGAAGGCGTTGGCCTTTATCGTCAGGGCAGTCTCCAGTTTTCCATCTCCCAGGACCTTAACCGGAAGGAGAAGGTTGGTAATTAACCCAAGTTCTTTTAGCCGGAGAGGAGTCAGCTCACCTTCCCACCTTCTGCGGGAAATGTCGCTGAGATTGACGATTTGATACTTTTTCCTGAAGATATTAGTGAACCCTCGTTTGGGGACTCTTCTCTGCAGGGGCATCTGTCCCCCCTCGAACCAGGGTTTCACTCCACCTCCTGACCGCGCGTTCTGTCCCTTATGTCCCCGACAGGCTGTTTTCCCATGTCCTGAGCCGGGACCACGACCCACTCTCTTAGATTTTTTCACTGCTCCCGACGCATACCTCAGTTCGTTCAGATTCATTACACCCCCTACCTGCCCCGTAGGATGCGAAGCTATCCCCGGGGTCTGTCTTTAGTCGCTTTTAATCTCCACTAAATGCCGAACCTTCTCGATCATTCCCCTGATCTGGGGAGTATCAGGGTGTACTACAGTCTGATGAAGCCTCTTGATTCCCAAGGCCCTTATAGTCAATTTCTGAGGCTTAGATCTGCCAATAGCACTTCTTTTCTGAGTTATGTAAACCTTTCCTGCCATTATATCACCATTAGGTAATTTTTGAAATGTTCTTGTGATTTCCTTGTGGAAAACTTAATGCCAAATGTCAAAGCCCGAATGTCAAAAGGAGAGATCCCCCACGTCCAAGCGCAAAGGGTAAGGAGGTACTTCCATTTGGCATTTCGGCATTTGGACTTCCTTTGGTATTTGAGCTTTGGAATTGAGGATTTCACTGGCTGGGCTGTGAGCTTTTAACTGGTTCTTCATCCAATGAAGTGGCTAAAGGTTCCCCTTCTTCGGATTCTTTTCTTCTAACCTGGGTCATATTAACGATGTCCTTTGTGGTCATAAGGGCCCGCATCGTTGCTTTTACGACATTGACCGGCTTGAGTGAACCCAGGGATTTGGCCAGGATATTCTCCACCCCCACCATCTCTAAGACAACCCTCACCCCTCCCCCAGCGATTATGCCCGTACCAGGAGATGCTGGTTTCAGTA
>DAOVDP010000138.1 GCA_030669445.1 Candidatus Latescibacterota bacterium
AATGTAGATATGATTATCCAGAATGTGAGCGACAGCGGCACCACCGATATGTCCTTCACTGTTCCTGAATCAGAACTGCTCCAGGCCTTGGGATCTATTGAAAAATTGAGAAATGCGATGGAATTCAAAGATGTGGTAGCCGATAACGACATCGCCAAGGTATCTGTTGTGGGACTGGGAATGCGCAGTCACTCCGGAGTGGCCGCCCAGATGTTCCAGGCCCTGGCAGAGAAAGGGATTAACATTGAAATGATCAGCACTTCGGAGATAAAAATCTCCTGCGTGGTGCGCAAATCTGAAGTAGAAGATGCAGTTAAGGCCCTACACAAAACCTTCGAACTGGAATAAACCGACAGGAGGTTACAGAAATATGGGGTACAATGTAGCTATTGTTGGTGCAACCGGAGCCGTCGGGCAGGTGATGAGGCAGATCCTGGAAGAAAGAAACTTTCCGGTAGCTAAGCTGAGACTGCTGGCCTCTGCTCGCTCGTTAGGGAAAAGGCTCCTTTTTAAAGGAGAAGAGATCCCCGTGGAAGAACTGAAGGAGAGTTCTTTTCAAGGGATTGATATTGTACTCTCCTCAGCAGGCAGTGCAGTAAGTCGCTGGTTTGTCCCCTATGCGGTGAAGGCTGGAGCGGTGGTGATTGACAACACCAGTGCCTTCAGGATGGACCCGGAGACGCCGCTGGTGGTTCCGGAAGTGAACCCAGAGGAGATTAAGAGACACAAGGGGATCATCGCCAATCCCAACTGCTCCACTATTCAACTGGTGGTAGTGCTGAAGCCCTTGCACGATGCAGCTGGGGTCAAACGGGCGGTGATTTCCACCTACCAGGCGGTCTCTGGTGCTGGACTCAAGGCCAGTTCTGAACTGAAGAGACAATCGCAGGCTGTGCTAAATGGTCAGAAGGCAGAAAATGAGGTGTTTCCTCATCAGATTGCGTTTAATGTGCTGCCTCAGATTCCTCAGAAGAAAGCCTTTGGCCCCAATGGCTACACCGAGGAAGAGACAAAGATGGTTAACGAGACCAAAAAGATAATGGGAGACCAATCCATTGAACTCACGGCCACCTGCGTGCGGGTGCCGGTGTTTGTGGCCCATTCGGAGGCGGTAAATATAGAGACTCAGAAAAAGCTCACCGCCCAGCAGGCCAGAGAGATCCTTACTGCTGCTCCTGGGGTGACCGTTCTGGACGACCCTGGCCGTCAGCTTTATCCCCTGGCTGTCGAGGCAGAGGGTAAAGACGATACCTTTGTGGGACGGATACGGAAGGATCTCTCCACCGAAAACGGTCTGGCTCTGTGGATTGTCTCTGATAATCTGCGTAAAGGAGCAGCATTGAATGCCGTTCAGATAGCCGAGCTTATATAAGCAACTGTTTAATAGAGCAATATCTTATTTCTTGATTTAAGATGAATATTTTTTGCATTTTTTGATAGATTTTACTTGACATCTTTCCCCTTCTGTTTTATCTTAAGCTAAAGTAGTTTTTGAGGCTTCGGAAGTATTGAAGGATAAGCAAGGGTTTTCCCCTTTGGAAAAAGCTTTACGTTTCGTGGGGGGAAAGTAATTTCAGGATATGGAGGTTTGGCAAAGAATATCGAAGAGGCAACATAAGAGCAACCAGAATTTTTAAAAACAGGAGGAAAATTATGTAGTGGTTTTAAGGAGGCATAATCGTATCGGAGAATGGTCTGATGGTAAGCCGCTAAATAGTTTGTTAAAGGAGGTTGTAAATGACTACTACCAAGAAGGATTTGACCCAAAGAGTAAGTGCTATCGCCGGCAGGAAAAAGAGCGATGTTGCCCCGGTAGTGGACGCATTATTCACTGCCATGCGGGAGACTATGTGTGATGGTAATCGGATTGAGATCAGAGGCTTTGGCGTCTTTGAGGTGAAGAAGACCAAACCCAAACCGGCAGCAAGGAATCCCAGAACTGGTGAGATTATTTATGTTCCTGCCCGGAGAAAGACCCATTTCAAACCGGGGAAACTCCTTAAAGAGGTTCTTCACCAGCCACTAGAATAACTTCATCAAGAATAGGACGACTCCTGTTTTGAGAAGGTGCACTCACAACTCCAGGGTGCACCTTCTTTCTATCGACACTCGCTCCTGTAATTGATAGCCTTTGATAAAGCGAAAACTACCGAGTCAATGTCCGGATGTTCGTAGAGTTAGATTTTTGGCTAACTTCCTGAGACTACAAAAATGCTTGCTTCCTGGGAGAGAGTTTGTTATATTATATAGTTTCAAAGGAAAATCGGAAGACCTAAGGGTATAGAGATGGGCATCTGCATAAACAAAGAATGGTGCAAAGGTTGTGGGCTTTGCGTCGCTTTCTGTCCATTAGAATTGATCTCTATTTCTACAGAGCTTAACTCCAAGGGATATCATCCAGCGGTGGTGGGCGATGAGAGTGAATGCCACGGCTGTCAGAATTGCGCACTGGTCTGTCCTGATCTGGCAATTACCATTGAGCAGTAAAGGAGGGAAGTTTTTTGGACAAGAAAGCATTGATGAGGGGCAACGACGCGATTGCTGAGGCAGCGATTCGTTCAGGCTGTCGTTATTATTTCGGATATCCCATAACGCCCCAGAATGAGCTTACTGCCTATATGGCCAAGAGGATGCCAGAGGTGGGAGGGACATTTATCCAGGCAGAAAGCGAGATCGCAGCTATAAATATGGTCTACGGTGCTGCCTCTGCGGGCCAGCGGGCGATGACCTCCTCTTCGGGCCCGGGCATCAGTCTGAAACAGGAGGGTATCTCCTACTTAGCCGGCGCAGAACTGCCTTGCTTTTACGCCAGTGTTGTCCGAGGGGGACCCGGATTGGGAAATATTGCCCCGGCACAGTCGGACTACTTCCAGGCTACCCGAGGCGGAGGACACGGTGACTACCGGGTGATCGTACTTGCCCCCAACAGTGTTCAGGAGATGGCCAACCTCACCATGCTGGGATTTCATCTGGCCGACAAATACCGCAACCCGGCTATGGTTTTAGCCGATGCTATCCTGGGACAAATGCTTGAGCCTATGGAATTTAAAACACCCCACTTCTCTCCTCTGCCCCCCAAGGATTGGGCGGTGGGAAATATGGAAGGCCGTCCCCCTCGACTGATCAGTTCTCTATTTCTGGGAGAGGGCAAACTGGAGAAGCACAATCTGGAGCTTAAGGAGAAGTACGAGAAAATCCAGGCCGAAGAGGTGCGCTGGGAGGGTGTTATGCTGGACGATACTCAAGTTGCCCTCGTTGCATACGGCACTTGTGCTCGCATAGCTCGAGGGGCCGTTATCCAGGGACGAGCCCAGGGGCTCAAAGTCGGACTTTGCCGTCCCATCACCCTCTGGCCCTTTCCCTCTGAGTTTGTAGGTCAGCTTTCAAAGAAGGTGAGAAACATCCTGGTGGTAGAGATGAGCTTGGGACAGATGGTTGAGGATGTCAGGCTAGCGGTGAACGGCAGGTGTGAGGTTCAATTCTATGGCAGGACGGGTGGGGGGATTCCCACCGTAGAGGAAATACTGAAAAGGGTGAGCCGACTTTAAACATTGAGATAGATGAATTCAGACAGAATCTGTTTAAATCAATACAGCAAGAGTTTTATGGGATATTACGATGATGTCACTGTAGATGGATAACCAGCTAAGGCGGAAAGTACGGAGAGACCAATGGCAAAGGTGTTCAGGAAGCCAGCGAGCTTCAAGGATGTGTCTACCAATTACTGTCCCGGGTGTGGTCACGGGATAA
>DAOVDP010000118.1 GCA_030669445.1 Candidatus Latescibacterota bacterium
GCTGAGCTGTAACCCGACCGGGGACCAACGTAAGCGACCGGATCGGTGTAGAAACCTGCCCGCAGCTTTATCTCTGTAAAGGGAACGGAGACCTCCCCACCGAAGTGCAGCCTCCAGACATCCTTGTATTTCAGCCGGAAATCGCTGCTGCTGCCGAAATCTGAGGGTAAGTCTTTATACTCTGTCTGTCTCCAATCGGTGTAATGGGCGCCGAAGGCCAAAACCAACCCCGGAGTTGTCCAGGAAACCCCAAAGCCAAACTGGTAAGGAAGCCTAACCTTGTATTCGAGTAAATAGGCGGCATCAGACCAGTTCCAGGTAAAGATACTGTCCGCGGTAACGGTTCTATATTCATCCCACCAGTTCTTCTCCACCTCATAGGTTACAGGTGAAGAGACGGTTGCGGCAAATTTGAGCCCTCCCTGTCCCCTGAGGATTGCCGCCAGCTTTAGATTTGTCCCGCTGTACTGGTCAGAGTAGCGAATATGGCCATAAAGGGTGTCCAAGTCAGCGTGGGCTTGCTTAGTATCAGTCAAGTTCAGGGCCCATTCCAGGTCGCTGTCTCCAGTCCAGAAGTTGACCGCTCCTCCTACTGAGAGGTTGGGAGAAAGGTCAACCGCCCCGGCAATCGACCATGCCCCCATGCCACCGTCAAGGGTGATGTGCTCTTCCTGTTGAAAACCGAAATCGGCATTGTAGCCCAAGGTAGAAAACCCAAGGTCAAGATCTTTCAGCCTGTTGAAGCCTATGGCGAAGACAAGACTGCCCCGAGTGGTGGGGACAGGAAACACTGCACCGAGAGAACTCAACTGGGTGCTGGTGATCTCTTCGGAGTGCGGGGATCCAGGCTTAAAGACAGATTCTACTTGTCTCTTCCAGTTGGGAAAAAGAGTGGCAGAGAGCTGCATCTGTCTGATTTGGGCAAGCCCTGCCGGATTCCAGTAGAGGGCAGAGATGTCGTTTGCGATCGCAATGTGGGACCCTCCCATTCCCATCGCCCGAGCTCCCACTCCAGCAAAGTTATCCACTGTGAGCTCCTCCGGACCAAGTATGGGGTCTTTGTAATTTAGTATCTCCTGGCAAAACCCCTCTCTGGGAAGTAGAATCACCAGCAAAACAGCCACCAGGACACCAATCGTGTCGAGTTGAATTTTCATCGCTCCCTCGCTTTTTTGGAATCTGGCTTTCTTTTCCTTTTGGAGGTCTCTTCTTCTTTCTTCTTCTCTTTTTCCTCGGTAGAAGACTGAGACCTTTTCCTCTCCCCGGCTTTTTTCACCTCAGTTGACCGTTGGGTTCCCTGTTCCACCACCCTTTTTTCTGAGCGACTCTCTGGTCGGGAACGAATCCAGAGGCTTGGTTCTTCTGCAGTAACTGTCTTTTCTGCCTCTGAAAAGGCACGAGATGTAGCCGTATCATATCCTCGTCTTCTGCTCGGCTGAGGTTTCTCCTGCCGGTAGTACCTGTGTCCCCACCACGGATCGTAGTCATAATAGCCTGGATAGTAGTCATAATAGCCCCAGCGATAGTATGAGGGGCCATACCCGGGGTGGTAAACCCTAACCCAGTACGCATCATCCCAACAGGGCTCATACCAGTAACGTGTCTCACACCAGTCCCAATAATCCCGATAGGAACGCCAGCGGAGGGAAGAAGGCCAGTAAAAGCGCGACCTATACCAGTATGGCTCATTCCAACGAGGGGTATAGTGATGATAGTAATAGTAGTGGTATTCTGGGATGACCTCCTCCTTCTGCTCCTGGACCAGTGGCGGCTCTTCCGACACCCGGGTGAAAAGCTTCACCTGGGTGTAACAACCGGCAAGGACAAGCAGCCCCGCACTGAGCACCGCGGCAAACAGTACTTTTTTCTTTCCTTCAAACATAGAAAATCACCTCCTGTGACGTTATTGTATCTTCTCTCCCATATATAAAACGCCTCAGTGGAAGAATAGTTGCATCTCTGGTAGCTAAAACTCAGTAGGGGCAGACCTAATGTGTCTGCCCAAATTGGGGCGCACACCCGGGTGCGCCCCTACAAGAAATCTGCACGAATGCTGGTTTGGCAAGATTGTTGTCCCCCAGCAGATAGCATCAAGGTTCTAATGATCAGAGACTTATTCCACCCTCTCAGAAATATTCTAAATAGACCACCCTCAGCTCCCGGTTAGGTTTAGCGTTAGCTTTGGCGTTTCGAAGCAGGTCTTTTACATCCAGTTCCAGGTTCAGCCGACTGGCGAATGTCCAGCGCAGCCCAGCGTTTAGGTAGCCTTCTCCTGAACCTAAGGCCTCCTGTCCATTATCGTTCCGAGCTAAGTCGTACTCGGCTACTATTACCAAGTCTGGTCCTAAATGTTTATCGAGACCAAAGTAACCAGACAGGTCCTTATCTTCATCTCCTTTTTCCAAGCTATAATTGACTCCAGCGTGAAGACCACAGGTCCCCAGGAAGGAGTAGCCCTTGCTCAGGGCTAAATAAAACCCCTTTGACTTAGTGGTATATCTTTTCAGCTCCTTATGGTATTTACCGAAGCCCTGGGAGTCGAATCCCACTGTCACAGCAGGATATAGCTGCCCCTCATCGAACAGTCGGATTTTAGCCGCCACCCCTACTGTGGGGTTCCAGACCACGGGTTGATTGCCGATAATCTGGGTGCCGCCGAAACAAAGACCTACCAGGAAACTGTCAGTCAATCCCACATCCACCCCAGCCAGAAGTCCCCCTTCGGAGAACATCCTCAGGTCTAAAGCAAAGCTTCCCCGGGGTAGGAGTCCAGCAGTTGGGCATTCCACCAAGTCCTGTGTCTCTATCTCACTTTGCTGTGCCCAGCTTAAGCAAGGGAAAATCATAAGCATCAACATGATCCGTACGATTCTGTTTAGCATTTTTCCCCTCCTTGGCAAATCTTTGTATTCTCATGAACCGAACCTCCCGCAGGTTCGGACCCTGCGGGAGGTTACTTTATCGATTCTGCAGTCTCTTCAACCATATCTTCCACCTTCAGCGAAAGATCTTTCACAATGTCATCCTTAACTACAAAGATTGTTGAGCTTTGTTTTGTTTTAACATAGACTGATCCATCTTTTTTCTTGCCCACCAAAAGTTCCTCTACTACCGCCTCCTCTTTCCAGAGTCTGGCTATGATCTGTGGCCTGTCCAGTTCATACTTGAAGAGCTTTCTGGTTTTTTCTGTCACGAACCGCTGGGCCTTGAGTCCCTTGATGTCCCCCAATATCCCACTGATCTTCCAGTCTTTTGCCTTCATCTCCACCGGCTGGCTCAACTGCCAGCTTCCAGAGCTATCCTTAATGCAAATAATGGTAGTATCCGGATAGATGAGTTCCAGCTTATTGATGTCGTCTACCTCAAATTCAGCGACGGTCTTGTCCCGCAAGTCGAAGGGTGTCTTTTGCAACTCCTTCATCAGGTCTGCACCGGCCAAAAAAACGGGGCTACGGGACTCATCCCAGGCGTAGTAATCTTCATCCTTCTTGTTGCCGATTCGCAACAGTTTCCTCGCCTTATCCTCTCCCACCCAGAGGGTAACCTCCATCCGAGGTTTATGCAGCCCATATTTCCTGAGACTTTTTGGCTCCTCGTCCACGAATTCCTTGGCCTTGGCATTCTTCAACCTGCTCAAGAACCTGTCTATCTCATTCTTGTCCGCCTTCGTTTCAAGTGGTTTCTCCATCTGCCACTGGGAACCCACTTGAGTGCAGACTATTCGCTGACGCCTCTGAGCAATTTCCAGTTTCCTAACCTCTGCCTTGTCAAAGGCCAATATCCTTTTGTCCCGCAGATCGTAGATGGTCTTCTCCAGAGAACTAAGCAGCCAGGAAGGGAGGGTGAAGACCTGTGGGTGGCATATTTTTCGGGCGAAGACAAAATCGCCGGTGGGACTTTTGTCGCCTAACAGAAGAGTGTCGGTGGTGCCCTCTTTTAAGTCCAGATAAACTCCCACATTTGGGTATAGAAGGCCGAATTCTGAGAGATTAGCAGCGCTGTCGGCCACCACCTGCTCGGCCTTTGCCCCCTCTAAGTTGCTGATAATCCTGTCTATTGCATTTTTATCCCCTTCGGTCTCAATGGGATAGATCAATCTCCAATCACCGTCGGGTTTTTTTCCGCAGACTATCTTTTTTTCAGGATAGATTAGGGCTAATTTCCCTACCTCTTCCTTAGAAGAAAAGAGGAAGACTTTTTGTTCTGCTTCTTTCTGTCGCTCTTGCTCTGCCGGACGGCGAACCTCGTAGAACCAGACATATAAACCTAATGCTACCAGAATAGCCGCAAGAACAGCGGTGGTTTTAAACCTCATCTCTCCTTTCTCCTGTTGTTAAAGCTACGCTTCAGTGAGTTCATCGTTTCACTTGTCTAACCGCAAAACTACCTAGTGCTCTGTAAAATAAGATATGTTACATTTTGCGGTTGTCATTCTGAGGGAGCGAGGCGACCGAAGAATCTGAGATTCTTCGCCCGTCAGTTGACGGACTCAGAATGACACAAAGTGGTGGTGAGTAAATACTTTCAAAAAA
>DAOVDP010000112.1 GCA_030669445.1 Candidatus Latescibacterota bacterium
TGAAAAAATCAACCAAGTCAGAAGAGAAGGGGGCAGAATCATCGCAGTGGGGACCACCACAGTGAGGGCACTGGAATCAAATGCGGTGTCAACGGGACGGAATTGTTATGGGCTTAGATCAGGCAGTGGGTGGACAGAGAAGTTCATCTATCCTCCCTACCAGTTCAAGCTGGTGGATGCTTTGGTAACTAATTTCCATCTGCCTTGCTCCACACTGCTGATGTTGGTCTCTGCCTTCGTCGGGCGGAAACTTATACTGAAGACCTATCAGGAAGCAATCCGTAGAAAATATCGCTTTCTCAGCTTCGGGGACGCGATGCTGATTGTGTAATCATTATGAAGGTAACAGCGATCATTCCAGCGGCCGGAATGGGAACCAGAATGGGCACAGATTGTCCTAAACAGCTCATTGAACTGGATGGGCAGCCCATTTTAGCTCATACCCTCCAGGCTTTTGATAGCTGTGATTTAGTGAAAGATGTGATTCTGGTCGTCTCCAAAGATATATTCCGCTTTTGCTCACAGCATATGCTGTCCCGTTTTCCCAAGGTGGACAAGGTTGTCTTCGGCGGGGAAAAGAGACAGGACTCTGTTTTTCGAGGGCTGAAAGCGGCAAGGGCTGATACTGAGATGGTAGTAATTCACGATGGTTCCCGTCCATTTATCACCCCGGAGCAAATCACCTGTTCGATTGATCTATGTGGGAAAACCCGGGCAGTGGTCACCGCTGTGCCGGTGAAGGATACAGTTAAATCCGTGGCCAATGCATTGGTAGAGCGAACCCTGGATCGGTCTGGCCTCTGGCTGGCACAGACCCCTCAGACCTTTTATTTCCCCCTGATTTGGAAAGCATACCGGAAAGCCTACCAGGAAGGATGCTACGCCACAGATGACTCTGCTTTGGTTGAACGGTTGGGTACTAAAGTAGCAGTACTTGAGGGTTCTTATCAGAATATCAAGATTACCACCCTGGAGGACCTGGCGGTTGCTCAGGTGATTTTAGAGGATAAAAAGAGAAAAGAACACAAAGCTGGTCCATAAGGGATGTTTGGCTGGGATCCGTTTATACCTCATGCAATTTCAAGTTATCAGGCAGGACAGTCAGAGTCAGGCCCGTGCGGGACTCATAAATACTGCCCATGGTCAGGTGCCCACCCCCACTTTTATGCCGGTAGGGACTCACGGAGTGGTGAGAACTCTTTCTCAGAGGGAACTGGAAGAAGCCGGGGTGAAGCTGCTTTTGTGTAACACCTATCACCTCTGGCTCCGGCCGGGACTGGAAGTAATTCAGAAAGCAGGGGGATTACATCACTTTATCGGTTGGAACCATCCTATCCTGACCGACAGCGGGGGCTATCAGATCTTCAGTCTGGCCCGGCTGAACAAGATTAGCGAAGAGGGCACCACCTTCCAATCTCACCTGGACGGGTCTCACCACCTATTCACCCCAGAGAAGGTGATAGATATACAGCACGCCTTGGGGGTAGAGATTATCATGCCCTTAGATCACTGTATAGCTTACCCTTGTACCTATGAAGCGGCTCAGGAAGCCAGTGCGTTGACTACCAGATGGGCGGAGCGTTCAGTGAAGAGACATCAAGAACTCTCCCAGGAAGAGTCTGATGAATCCTCCCCAACCCTTTTTGGCATCATTCAGGGCAGTGTTTACCCCGAACTTCGGCGGGCCAGTGCCCAACAGTTGTTGGGGTTGGATTTCCCTGGCTATGCCATTGGGGGGCTTTCTGTGGGGGAGCCGAAATCTTCAATGTATGAGGTGCTTCAGACAGTGTTGCCCCTGTTGCCCGTCAATAAGCCTCGCTATTTGATGGGGATAGGGTATCCCGAAGATCTGGTGGAATGTGTGTCGCTGGGGTTGGATATGTTCGACTGTGTCATTCCTACTCGAAATGGCAGGAACGGCATGGTTTTTACCTCCAGTGGTAGAATGGTGCTCAGGAATGCCCAATACGCTCAGGATTTCTCGCCAATTGATCCAGAATGCCAGTGCTATGCCTGCCAGAATTACACCCGGGCTTACATTCGACACCTGTTTCAGGTTGAAGAGATACTGGCACTGCGTTTAGCCAGCCTGCATAATGTCTGTTTCTTCTTGAAGATGATGGAGCAGATGAGAGAGGCTATCCGAAAGGATTGTTTCCGGAAGTGGAAAGAAGAGTTCAAAAACAAATTTCCAAGAGTACACTCCACTTTCTAACTGCCTAAGAATCGCAATCAACCACAGAGGTGCCGGGAAATACACTGGCAATTGTAAGGTATCCTTTTGGAATCCATCGCTGTGTGCTCTGTGTTTTCCAAATGTAATATTTAAACCTACATAAACTCCGGAGGGACGCTATGCGAAGACTTTCAGCCGGAATCCTGTTCTCGGTTCTTCTGCTCTTGTTCTCTCTGTCTGCTTGGGGGGATGAATCGCCTTCACCAGCAGATACGGGAGCAATCGGGTCGTTTCGAGCCATCCAGTTTGTTCCTGGCGACTCGCTGCCAGAGGACAGGGTATTTTACGGAGACAGCCGAGGGTACTTACACATCTTAAAACGCCAGCACAAGGGTTTCTCAGAGGAGTGGGAAAGTGACCACTTGGGGGCGGGCATAATGGGCGTTTTTGTCCGAGACATCAACGCCGACGGAAAATTGGAACTGGTTACCTATACTTCTGTAGGCAGGATCTTCATCTTTGCCCCCCAGACCCACACGCTGCTGTGGCAAAACAACGAAAACGAGTTCTCCGCCATCACCTGTATGACTTTGGCCAACGTAGATGACGATCCCCACCAGGAATTAATCTTCTGCGCCGATTCACACCTCTTTATCTACGACGGGAAAAGCCTGTTCCAGGAGTGGAGAAGCCAGGCGGAATTTGAGGTACAGGAGATACTGGTAGGTGATGTCGATGGAGACGGAGAAAAGGAGATCATTCTGAACACCGGCTGGGTATTTGACGCCCAATTCCGCGACATAGAGTGGCAATCTCCTGACCCCTTCGGCGATCGAATAACACTTCTGGACATTGACAACGACGGCATCCCAGAGCTAATCGGGGAGTTTGGAGGGTACTTCCTCAAGGTTTTTGATCTCGACCTCAAAAGAGAGAAGTGGTAGCCCGGACAATTTCCCATTGACATTCAGCCTCCAATTGTTATATTCTTACTGCTAAACAGAAGAAATCATATCTGCATTTAGTTGTTTTATAATAAGGAGGTTCCCATGGTTAAAGAAGTGAATGTAGGTCTTATTGGCTATTCATTTATGGGCAAGGCTCACAGCCGTGCCTATAAGGAAATATCGATGTTTTACCCCGATGTCAAGGCGGTGCCGGTGATGAAGGTAATTTGTGGCCGGAGTGAGGAGGCAGTGAAGACCGCCGCCTCCAGGTATGGTTGGGAGGGTTATGAGACCTCCTGGGAGAAGCTGCTGCAAAGAGATGATATAGACTTGGTGGATATCTCCGTTCCGGGAAACCTTCACCAGGAGATAGCTGTTGTTGCTGCTGAGGTTGGGAAGGATGTGTTCTGCGAGAAACCCTTGGCCAATAGTCTGAAAGACGCCAAGATTATGCTTAAGGCGGTGCAAAAGGCGGGCGTGAAACATATGGTTGGGTTCAACTATCGAACCGTCCCAGCTATTGCCTTGGCCAAGAGGATTATCGATGAGGGTAAGGTCGGGGAAATCTATCATTTCAGGGCGGTTTATCTCCAGGATTGGATCGTTGATCCTGATTTTCCCTTGGTTTGGCGGTTAGACAGGGAGGTAGCTGGCTCAGGGCCGCTGGGTGACCTGGCCGCCCACAGCATCGATATCGCCCACCACCTGATGGGAGATATAAATGAGGTAGTAGGGATGGAGGAGACCTTTATCAAGGAAAGGCCCTTGCCGGCAGCAGCAAAGGAGGCTGGCCTGGCAGTAAAGGTAGCCGGTGGACGGGGGGAAGTGACCGTCGAAGACGCCGTGCTTTTCCTGGCCAGATTCAAAAACGGTGCCTTAGGTAGTTTCGAGGCCACCAGGTTCGCCAGCGGCCGGAAAAACTTCAACGGTTTCGAGATCAACGGAAGCAAGGGCAGCATAGCATTTAACTTTCAGGATATGAACAAATTGCTGTACTTCTCCAGGGAGGACGAAAACCATGTCCAGGGCTTTAGGACTATCTTGGCCACTGAGAGCGAACATAAATATGCCGGTGCCTGGTGGCCCCCAGGACATATCATAGGCTATGGAGAGACCTTTGTCAACGAGGTCTACGAGCTAATGCAGGCCATCGCTGAGGACAGACAGCCATCGCCGGACTTCACAGATGGCGTCAAGTGCCAGGCCGTATTGGAGGCGGTAAGCGAATCGATTGCCAAGAAAAACTGGGTAAAAGTCAAATCGTAACAGGAGGGAAACTATATGAGAAGGGTGAAAGCTGGAGTTATCGGGACAGGGCTTATCGGACCCATCCATGTGGAGGCCTTACGGCGTCTGGGTTTTGTAGATGTGATTGCCCTGGCCGAGGCCGATAAAGAGCTGGCTGAATCCAAAGCTGAACAGATGAATATTGAGAAGGCATATGGGGATTTCAGGGAGCTTCTGGAGGACCCTGAAGTGGAAGTGGTGCACAACTGTACCCCGAATTTTCTCCACTTTCAGATCACCAAAGCGGCCCTGGAGGCTGACAAAGATGTGGTCTCTGAAAAACCCCTGGCAATGACCTCCTCCGAGAGCGCAGAGCTGGTGAATCTGGCTAAGAAGAAAGGGCTGGTCAATGCCCTTGATTTCAACTACCGCTACTATCCCTTGATCCAACAAGCCAGAAGGATGG
>DAOVDP010000197.1 GCA_030669445.1 Candidatus Latescibacterota bacterium
TTCGACCTCTATGGTTTTAGCAGCGAACGGGTGCCGGGTATGGGATTGGAGGAGCTGTTCGGGTGCAGACGCCAGGAGGAACTCACCACCCGGATCGAATCCGAGCAGATTGAGACCCAGATGGGAAAGATGGAGGGAAGGTGGCTAAAAGAGGTCTACGAGCCCACCTCCGGCACGGCCATAGGATACTACAGCGATGGTATGGTGGCGACAGTACGGAACAACTATGGTAAGGGAGAGGCGATTCTATTTGGATCCATTGTATTTGACCCGGCAGCCAACACTTCTTCCCTGAAAGCCCTTGTTCCCCAAGAATGTCTCGGTCCGGTGAGGACGGAGCCTGAGGTATTTGCCCGGATGTTGAGCACCGACTCGGAGGCGGCCGTGGTAGTTGTCAATTCTCAAGACCGACCTTTAGAGTCAGAGATCACCCCCAGTGACGTGATTCATCCTCAGCGGGTACTTGATTTGTGGAATCAGACCGAATGGCCAGTGCGGGGGAAGACGATAACTCTCTCCCTGAAAGCTTGGGGAGTAGCTGTGCTTCTGTTCCGGCGGAAATAGCCCAGAGAGGCGAGCAACTTCGCTGTAATCTTAGCTAAGTGCTTATTTTATAGGGTCTCACAACACAACTTCAATAGATGAGAAAATCCCCTCTCCCCACAAAGGAAAGAGAGTGATAAGTAACAATAATTGCTCTGCCGCCCACCCCGATTCACCCCCTAACTGAACTCCCAAACCCTCAATTTTTTCTTGATTTTTTTCAATATTTTTCTTATGTTATTTTGTACCAATTGCAAGAACTCGGCCCAACTGAGGGAAAGGGAGAATACACATTCCTGGAAATCTTTTATTCAGTATAGATATACCGGACGATATAAATAGCGATCAAATTCACAATGACTATCCTCATGGGGACGGTTATGCCTCCTTTTAGCCATAATCCCACTACTGAAAAGAAACCAAAACTCCTCGATCAGGTTCGTTTTGCCATTCGGGCCAAACACTACAGCATTCGCACCGAACAATCTTATGTAAGCTGGATCAAGAGATTTATCCTTTTTCACCGTAAACGACACCCGCGTGAAATGGGTGAAGTTGAAATCAATCAGTTTTTGACGCATTTAGCTGTAAACAAAAGAGTATCCGCTTCCACTCAGAACCAAGCTTTATGTGCGATTGTATTCCTGTACAAACATGTTCTCAAGCAAGAACTTGGCGGCTTTGGGGATGTGGTCTGGGCGAAGAGACCGAAGCGGCTACCTGTAGTTTTCACACCTGAAGAAGTGAAAGCGGTGATACGTCAGCTGGACGGTATCAAATGGATCATGGCAATTTGTTATATGGCGCTGGTTTGCGTTTGATGGAATGTTTACGGCTACGGGTGAATGATATCGACTTCGGTTACAAGCAAATCACTGTCAGAGATGCCAAAGGACATAAAGACCGGGTGACCATGCTGCCGGAGGTCGTCATTGAACTTTTGCAGCAACATTTACAAGAGGTGAAAAACCTCCACGAAAACGATTTGAAACAGGGCTATGGTACGGTTCATTTACCTTACGCTCTTGAACGCAAGTATCCTAATGCCAATCGGGAGTGGGGCTGGCAGTATGTATTTCCTTCAGAAAAGCTATCGCTTGACCCACGCAGCGGCAGAAAGCAACGACATCATCTTAGCGAGTTAGTTTTGACCAGGGCGATTAAGGGAGCCTTACGCAAAGCCGGTATTGCCAAAAATGGCAGTGCCCATAGCTTGCGGCATTCCTTTGCCACACATCTGTTAGAAGCTGGATATGATATTCGGACTGTGCAGGAATTATTAGGTCACAAGAATGTGACAACAACGATGGTTTATACCCATGTTTTGAATAAAGGCGGCCTGGGGGTTCGAAGTCCTGCCGATATTCTGTGACTGATTTGAAAGCAAAAGAGGGAATGATTTTAGAAATGGCCGAGAAAGGGGGAACAAAATGGATACATCATAATATCGAAGAGATGAGTTTATCCGTCTGATTCAGATGGATAAACCAGAACAAAATAGGCCGATTATTTAGATCTAACAGCTTGTTATTTAGGAACTATAACCATCAAAATCCAAATTACCTTATCCATCTCATCGAGATGGTTTTGCTGATTTCATTGGGATGGATAATCTAATGTTGG
>DAOVDP010000019.1 GCA_030669445.1 Candidatus Latescibacterota bacterium
CTCTGCCGGCTGAAAACCAGGAGGCATTTCCTCGCCGGTGGTTTCTTTGGTTACCCGGGGGCCGCTGAAGCGGATCAGGGTTTTGGGTTCGGCTATTGTGATATCCCCCAGGGAGGCGAAACTTGCCAGCACGCCCGCAGTGCAGGGGTTGACCAAAACCGAAATGTAGGGCAATCCCTGCTGGGAGAGGCGAAACAGATTGGCCGAGGTCTTGGCCATCTGCATCAACGACAGGGCGCTTTCCTGCATACGAGCACCACCAGAGGTAGAAACTATGACCAGAGGGAGCCTGTTCTCTATGGCAGTATCTATCAGCCTGACCACCTTCTCGCCCACTACCGAACCCATACTTCCCCCGATAAAACTGAAGTCCATCACTGCCAAGGCCAGCGAATACCCGTTCATCTTTCCCACACCGGTCAGGATAGCCGAATTCTGCCCGGTTCTCTTCACATATTCTTTGAATCGATCTGCATATCGCTTAACATCCTTAAAGTTGAGAGGATCTACTGAAGTCATTTCCGCATTTATCACCTGAAAACTGCCCTCATCGGCTAATATGTTGATGTACTCTTTGCTGCTGGTGCGAAAGTGGTAGTCGCATTTAGGACAAACTCGCAGGTTTTTTTCCAACTCCTTCTGGTATAGGAGCTCTTCACAGCCATCACATTTTATCCACACCCCATCGGGAAGCCCCTTTTTCTTTCTGGTTCCGAACCCTGATTTCATTCTCTCAAACCAGTTCATTTCCCCTTGCCTCCTGTACTTATGCTTAATTATCCTTGGAAAGCTGACGCCGTAGTGTAGGGGGCTTGTTCCCCGTAAGCACAGAGTGTACGTCCCACAAAGGGGCTACGCTACGATTCTTGCCTGTGGTGGTAGGTTGTCAAGGGTAATCGGTCTTTGACCTTCACAGTGATAAAGGCAGCTATGGCTGCTTTCGCCACATCAACGGGCAGAAACATCAGGCATCCCACCAGAAGGGCGTTCTGAAAAGAGCACGATTTCCCTGTTATCAGATTTAGGTTGAGGTAAAGGTAGACCAGCCCGAATAGATAAATGAGGGGCAGCCCGGCAAGTATTTTCAGAAATGTGCTTCGAAAGTGAAATACTGTGGTCTTTTGAGTTAAAGCCCCAATGACATAGGCGGCGAACACAAACCCGATTATGTAACCAAAACTGGGCTTAAGAACACTGCCGGGCCCGGCTCCTCCAGCGAAGGCGGGCAACCCCGCCAGTCCCAGACCCAGATAGACGAGCTGGCTCAAAGCCCCCAGGCGGGCCCCCAAAAGTGTGCCCGCCAGAAAGACAAACAGCACCTGCAGGGTGAAGGGGATATAGGGAAGGGGAATTCTGATAAATGCCCCCACAGCTGTTAGTCCGGCCATTAACCCCACTGAAGTTACCATCCGTGCTGCAGATGTCAACTACTCCCTCCGGGTGTGCCTTATCACACTGATCTCGACACTACCTTCTTATTGTTCCAGAATTCTCGTTTATCGCACCACTCACCACTCACCAGTAACCAATTTCTCGCTGTACCTTTTCGGACAGAAGGGCGGCAAGATCTCCCCGAGGCTGAACAGGTTTTAGTCTCCTCAAGATGGCAGTGATGGCCTCGAGTTTCTTCAGCTTTCCCGCACAAGAGGGACAACAGGCCAGATGCTCCTCTACCTTGTCTTTCTGTTCTCTCTCCAGTTCTCCCTCTAAGTAACGGGAGAGATATCTTTCCAGGCGCTTGCAGTCCATCATTTACCTTATCTGGTCTATAATCTGCTCCAGTTTCTTTTGCAGTTGAAGTCTGCCCCGATTAACCCTTGATTTAGCTGTTCCCACTGGACATCCAGCAATCTGAGCGATCTGCTCGTAGGACATCACCTCGATATCCCGAAGGATCACAGCTTCTCGATATTTTGGTGGCAAACTACCGATGGCCTCCTGGATGTTCCTCTCCATTGCTTTTTTCTCAGCAAGTTGATTGGGTCCTAAGGACTGGTCGGCAATCTTTTCGGCGACATCTTGGCGGGTTTCCTTGCTGATAGGGACAAAGTGCCATCTTTTTCTGTGGCGAAGTTCGCTTTTGGCAAGGTTGCCAGCTATAGTGAATATCCAGGTAGAAAGATTAGCTGTAGAACGATATTCTTTTCTCTTCCGATATACCCTCAGGAAAGTTTCCTGTACAATATCTTGAGCTGTTTCCCTGTCCCCGGTAAAGCGGTAGACAAAATTTAACAGCCGGCCCTGATAACGGTTCACAATCTTGTTGAACGCCGCTGTGTCTCCTTTGCTAAACTCCCCAAAAAGCTCCGTATCCGAAGCGGCAGAGCTGGACTTAAGACCTGACATCGTCCTCCTGCGAAATTAGATCAACCTGTCAACCCCATAGCGGTAACCTTCTCAAATGCAAGAGTGACGCTCCACTCTACTAAAAAGGTAAATTTCTAAGCTAAAAGTTAACCAGATCCTTTCCAAAAGTCAACAAATTTTTCCTGATACGTACCTTGCTTGGGGTCTGTTCTCGACATCTGAAGCGAAAAGCATAGTGCGGCGAAGCCGTAATTGAAAATCAAAAGAATCCGAACCACGAAATACACGAATCAACACGAATAACAATAAACAATTAGAGTAATTAGTGAAATCGTGGTTTAAAAAGTCTTTTGAAATCTTGCAGAAAAAAAACAAAGAAATGATTGGTAATACTATATAACAGTGGCTTAAGCTCCTTGTTAGAGAATTGCAAGGAGACAGCACCGCTGTGGAATTAACTCATAACCGCCTCTCTCATCACCTCCACGGGCGCCTTTGTTCCCGTCCAGATCTCCAATGACCTCGCACCCTGGTAGGCCAGCATATCCAAGCCATTGAAGCTCTTTACACCTTGGGAGCGGGCCAATCTCATAAGCTTTGTCTCTTCAGGGCTGTAGATGGTGTCATACAGCACTAACCGGGGATGGAAAACAGAGGGGTCCTCAATGGGAGAGCAATCCACCTTGGGGTACATCCCCACTGGAGTGGCGTTAATTACCAGACCCGCCCCCTGGGTAGTCTCACACACTCCGGAGCCAGCCTCTCCCAGTTCATCTCGAACGGTTTCCCCATCCAGCCCCTTGCCCTCGATTTCGGTCTTTTCTTTGGCCATCTTCTCCATTTCTGCGGCCAATCTCTCTGCTTTGGGGATAGTTCGGTTCAAGATCGTAATATGCCGGACATCAGTGACGGTAGTCAGAGCATAGACAATACCCCTGGCGGCGCCTCCAGCCCCCACCACCACCACCTTCTCCGGCAGGTTCTCTAAGTCTGCGCCAAATCGGAGTGCCGCTAAGATACCTTCCACATCAGTATTGTACCCCGATAGCCTTTCCCCTTCGTTTAGAATAGTATTTACTGCTCCGATGGCTGAGGCCTCAGGGGAGACCCAATCCAGAAATCTCATCACTGCCTGTTTGTGGGGCACAGTGACATTAAGTCCTCTGATACCAAGCCCCTGCATTCCCTCTATGGCCTTCTCTAAGTTCTCTGGAGCTACCTGAAAGGGCAGGTAACACCAGTTTATTCCCAAGGCCTGAATGGCAGCATTATGCATTCGGGGGGAGAGTGAATGGGCAATAGGATAGCCGATTACCCCCACAATTGTGGTATTGCCGTCAATTTTCATCCTTAGTCCCTATGCAGCATTGTCAAAAGACCAAAGACCCCGTAAAATGTTGTTTTTTTGACAAGGTTTTTAGTAGGGACAGAACAATGTTCTGTCCCTACGGGGCCGGTAAGAAAATCCGAAATTCGAATATCGAAATCCGGGTTTCGGATTTCGAATTTCAAAACAGCACAATTTGTTTGCAGCTCCGCCCCGCTGTGGCCTCTGTGGTTTCTTCCCCGCAATTTTCAGCACTATCCCTTCCTGAGAGAATCCAATTTTTCGATAAAACCGGGGAAGGAAGTGAGGGTCCACTCCCACCCATCGATGGTTGTTTCGCCTTGGGCCACCAGGGCTGCGACAGCCAGGGCCATAGCGATGCGATGGTCGCCGAAGCTTTCCACCAAAGCTCCGCTGAGCCGATGTTCCCCTTCAATCACCATCCCGTCTGCCAGTTCTTCTATCACGGCTCCCATCTTTCTCAGGTTGGTCACCAAGGCAGCGATCCTGTCGGTCTCCTTTTTTCGCAGATCTCCGGCATCTCGAATCACCGACTCTCCCCTGGCCTGGGTAGCTGCCACAGCAAGCACCGGGATCTCATCAATCAGGGTGGGGATCATTTTTCCCTCTACTTTCACCGCCTGTAAGGGAGAGAAATTGACTCCGAGGTCTCCCCCTGGTTCCCCCCCCTGTTCTCTCTGGTTTTCCACCCGGATGTCAGCTTCCATCCGTCTGAGCACCTCCAACAGGCCGTAGCGGGTGGGATTCAGCCCTACATCCTTCATCACTACCTGGGAGCCGGGCACAATGGCGGCAGCTACAACAAAGAACGCTGCCGAAGAGATGTCCCCAGGGATGGAGAGATTCTGCCCAAAGAGTCTGGGATTTCCCTTTATGCTGACCTGGTAGCCCTGTTTGGTGCTCTGTCTCTCAATCTCAGCGCCGCCTGCCCGGAGCATCCTCTCGGTATGGTCTCTGGATTGAGCTGTCTCCACCGCCGTTGTCTGCCCGTCGGCGTGAAGTCCAGCTAACAGGATGGCGGATTTAACCTGAGCGCTGGGGATAGGTGTGTGATAACAGATAGGCCTAAGCCGGCCGCCTTTGATCTTCAGGGGAGGATACTGGTCCTTGTCTCCAGAGATTTCCGCTCCCATTAGGCTTAACGGCTCGATGATCCGTTTCATCGGACGGCGGTTGAGATATTGGTCACCGGCCAGCACCGACTCGAACGGCTGTCCCGACAGTATGCCCGCAAGAAGGCGCATCAGTGTTCCGGAGTTTCCGGCATAAAGCTCCGCTGGGGATTTGCTTAGCCCCTGGAGTCCCCGGCCGTAAATGCGTAGTTTGCCGCCCCGGAGAACAATCTCTACGCCCAGTTGTCTCATTGCTTCTATGGTGCGATTGCAGTCTTCACCAGGGCAGTAGTTTTCGATCTGGCTGATTCCCTGAGAGATAGAGCCAATAAGTGTTGCTCGGTGGGAGATGGATTTATCCCCGGGTAGGGCGATTTCGCCTCGGAGGGATTTTGCAGGAGCAACTCTCTGTTTCATAAGTTCATAACATTCTTTTGTAGGGGCAGACCTATGTGTCTGCCCAAATTCGGGCGCACACGCAGGTGCGCCCCTACCACAAACCCGGATGAACGCTCAGAAAGTACGCATTTTCCGGATGAGCCTCATTTCAGTTATTTCGATGTTCCTTCGGTGTTTCTCCAAATCTGGGGTAGAATCTCGCCGCCGCATCTTAGCACGGCCACCTGGGCATCTCTCCCCAGCAGGGCAAAGGCTTTTTGTAGGGCTTCTTTGGCTGTCTGGGCATAAAGCAGTCCCAGCTTCTCAGCCTCTTGGGCGGAGACTCCCGGGGAGACTAAGATGGTGCGAGCTTTGCCTCTAACCAATTTCCCCACCCGTGCTAAGTGGGCTGCTACCGTAAGGGTGCTTATCTGTCCTCTTTTGAACCGTTCCCAGGCCTGTTCAGGGGTAAGATAACCGTTGGCCAGAAAATCGGGCTGTTCAGGTGCTACTCCTTCAAAGCAGGGAGTCACCAGGATCACCACTCCTCCTTCTCTAACGGCTGTTGCGGCAGCATAGAGTCCCTTTGCCGCCTGCCACAGATCAGAATTCGCTGGATAGGAGTCTGTGAGAACGATGTCTGCCAATCCGGGGAGAGTCACCCCAAACAGCTCGGTTGCTATCTGGCATCCCTTGCGGTGGGCTTCCACCGGATCGCCGACCATCAAGGCGGCAATCCCGCCGTTGCTGCTGGGAACAGTGTTGACGATCAGATCAAGGCCCGCCTTTTCGGCTACAGCATCGATCTGAGTCCTCACCGGATTGTCTCTGACGCCTAAGATCTGAGATTCATCATATTGGACAGAAAGCCAGTGAGTCCAGCCGGTTATGGCCTCACCGCAGACCCCCGGCTGAACGATTTTCCCGCCGCCGCTGAAACCTACTACGCCGTGGGGAACAATCTGGCCAATGCCAATGAGCAAGTCCGCTTCCACGGCTTTTCTGTTGACCAGCACCTCTGTGCCATCTTCGCTGTGGCCAAGGCCGACCAGGCTCTCGGGATCATAGCTGTTGTGGTCTGAAACCTCAAAATGTTCAAGGAGATGCTGGCCGAACTTCTTCAGTTTCTCTGTGTCAGTCATCGGCCGGTGGGTACCAGAGCCCACCAGGATGGTTATCTTCTCTCTGCTGGCTCCGGCCTCCCACAGTCTCTCCAACAATAGAGGCAGGATTTTGGCTACAGGGGTGGGACGGGTGTGGTCGTCGGAGATGATGACGATCTCCATCCCCGGCCCGACAATCTGTTCTACAGGAGGCAAGCCGATAGGATGGGAAAGGCCGTCGCAGATAATCCCGTCCTCGTTTTGAGGCGGAGCGCAGTCTTTCGGAGGCTCGAAGATACCCAACAGATTGGCCTCGGGGACTTCAACCCCCTCTATTCCCTGGTAGGGAAAATCTGTTTTCATATTGTAATGTGGACTGTTGTGAAGAACGTTGAAATTTCGACCCCACGATTGAAATCGTGGGCTGCTTAACGATGGGCCTGACCCCACCGGCGTGGGCAAAAAGACAAGATCAGGTTTGTCAAATCATTTGTCCCTAATTTTCTTCACACTGCCTCCCAAAAGGGAGTTTTGACCTAACACAGTTACTTGTTCTCTCTGCTAACCTCAAGTGGAACAGAGTAGCTTCCAGAGAGGACAAAATCAGTCCTGATCTCCTTTTTTACAATGACCGTGCCGGTAACAGAGCCAATCTGGCCTGTCTGCTTTGAGGATTCCATAACCGCCAAGATCGACGCTGGCAGGGATGGCATCTCCCTGGCCTCAACGGTTAGTCCCTTTTCCGGACGGAAAAGCTGCACGATTAGGGTATTGTTCTTCTCCTCACCGCTCAGGATCTGGAGCAGATGAGGCAGATTTTTGGGCTGATATTTGTCTGGGGCGCGTTTCTCCTCCCAGGCTCTATAGGTCCCGGCGTTGCCTATCCAGAGTAGGATTTTCCCCTCAGGCACATCTTCCGGGATTTTCAAAGGGATTTTCCGAAAGAAACGCTGGCCAAGGTACTGTTCCAGCGTGACCGTTGCCTGGACTTCTTCCCCTGGCCTGACAGTTTTTTTATCCACCCGCACCCCGCTGATCCAGGCGGATCTTATCCTCTCTTGGACTTCAATGTCAAATCTCACATCCTTGATTCTCACCTTTTTGAATGGGTTCTGAACTACAGCGTAAAGCGGAGAGAGCAGATGAACACAGGCCTGGTAAATAGCCTGGTGACCGGAATAAAGGTTCTGTAGCCTGAGAGCGGGGTAACCCTCTATCCGGATGGATAATTGCGACTTAATGGTGGCGTCACCATAGAGTTTCTCGGCGACCAAAACTGTGTTATAGAGGCTGTAGAGGGTGAAGTAAGGGCACAGTTCACGGTCTCTGATCACCTGGAACTGGTATTTCTCCTTTTCAGAGGCAGAGCCAATCTGCACCCGTACTGGAAGCATATCGGGCATCTGGCCTATGACCCCGGCAACACCAGGGTAGCGATCTTGCTGGATGGTTCCCAGTACCTGAGTCGCCGCCCCCAATTTGAAGGAGATGTATTGGGAGGGCATAACGTCGTAGATGTAAGCCCCGGTCATAGGGAAACTGGTGGTCCCAAGGAGCAACATCTCATGTCCCAAGGCGACCACCTGATCGCCCCGGCGATAGGTGAGGGTGCCAATACCGGTGGCGCTCAGATCACCGCCGACCAATTGCACCCCTAACGGAGAACCTGGCTCAAGGGTGAGATCGTCCGGCTGTTGCGCCGAAGTCCCGCCCCCCTGCAGGGGAATAAGTCCCCATTCAGCCAACTGGGGGGTCATCTGTTGAATAACCTTGGAGTCAAAACCGCTTAACACCAGGGGGGTGGCAATGGGCTTCAGAGTCGCCCCCTGGAGCCCTTCTACCTGAGGATTGGCCAGAGCGATCTCTTTGGGCACTGGAATGGCTGTTTGAGAAGAGGCCAAAGGATAAACCTGCTGGGGAAGGGAACCCATCTCTTCCTGCCGGTCCTCTCTCATCACATTTAGCATTTCGCCTATGGGGGTGATACCGGCAATAGGCTCTTTGGCGAAAGACCAGGTGTGGGCCACCGCACCGATTAATTTGCCCTCCACATAGACCGGACTTCCGCTCATCCCAGCGATGACCTGACCTGTCCTGGCCAGTGCTCCTCCGGGCTTGCCGGATAGTTTGGCTAAGATGAGGTCACTTTTGGCGTTCCAGTTTCTCAGCACCCCCAAGATCTCCACATCGAACTCCTCGATTCGGGTGCCCTGGAAGACAGTCTTTCCCACCCCGTTCATCCCGCGTTGAAGTTGCTCTACCGGCATAGTGGGGATCTCTGCCGAGTGGAGTACGGGGGAGACCAACAACAGCAGAGCAGTCAAACAAACCAGAAATGTACGCAAGGATAGCCTCCTTCCTGTTTTATCAGGTGAAAAACCGGAACATCAACAACAGGTAAAGACAATAGAAGCCAAACAGGATAGCTCCTTCCCAGCGGTAGATTTTCCGTCCAGTGGTACTGAACAGCACACACAGGCTCATAAGTAGGAGCATAAAGGGGAAGTCAAGCACCTGGGTTTGCCTTTGAATGGAAAGGGAGCGGACAAGGCTGGAGGCTCCTAAAACCCAGAACATATCCAACACATTTGCCCCTATAACATTGCCCACGCCCAGATCCCCATGCCCTTTGGCTATCGCCGTCAGGGAGGTGACATACTCCGGCAGAGAGGTTCCCACGGAGACTAAGGTGAGGGCGATAATCAACTCAGGCACTCCCAACCAACGGGCTATTACTGCGGCATTCTGCACTAACAGGACGCTGCCCAGACCCACGCCAATTCCACCGATACAGAATCGCTGAATTGGGGAGAACTTTTGCCAGGCGGACCGCTCTTCAGGTATTGTTTTTGATCCGTTATTTACTGCAGAATCGTGCTTTTCCCCGGAGTTCCGGAGGGAGTACCAGATATAGCATACCAGTCCGGCAAGCAGGACCAGCCCATTTAGCTGAGATAGTTGTCCGTTGAAAGCCAGCAGGGCGGCTGAGATGCCAGCAGCGAGCATAAATGCTCCCTGGTGCAGCGCCGTTTTCTTCTGCACAACCATTGGTCTGATGAGCACAGAAGTACCGAGAATGAGGCCAATATTACAGACAGCGGAGCCTATGGAATTACCCACAGCAGTCTCGGGGTGGTTCATCAAACTGGCGATGAAAGATACACAGAATTCGGGGAAAGTGGTAGCCACGCTCACGATGGTAGCCCCAATTACGATCTTGGGAATCCCGGTGGTTTCTGCGATGGTGATGGCAGAACCTACAAACCAGTCAGCCCCCTTAGTGATGGTCAGAAACCCAGCTAAAAATAGGAGTATATTTACCCAGAGAGGTAAGGTCTCAAAGAACTGTTCCATTGAATGTTTCTCCTTGTTGTGTTTAAGAATAACGAAATTCCAATCCAATGTCAAGGGTAAACAGCAATCTTGCCAGATTAGCGTTCATACGGGTTTTTGTAGGGGCACACCTGCGTGTGCGCCCCAATTCGGGCAGACACATAGGTCTGCCCCTACATCAGGGCAGGCACGGTGGCCTGCCCCTACGTGAACGCAAAAAGCCCGGCAGCGAAAGCTGTATTCCACTGCTGGGCTTCTAAAAAGAGTATTGTCCTCAAATTCGTTGTCTAACTTTGCCTCAGAATTCTACCATAATTTTGAGATTTCTATCTTTGTTCTCATCTGCCTCCCGGTATGCCTGGGGCAAGTCTCCAAATCTGAACCTGTTGGTGATCATCTCCTCAGGAGTGACCTTACCCGATTTGATCAGTTCAATGGCGGTTAAGAAATCCTCTTTCATATACATAAGTGTCCCGATCATCTCCAGTTCTCTGTCCTGAAGCAGTCCTATAGAAAGCGGGGGACGTCCGCCGACGACCCCGACAACGATGATCTTCGAGCCTTTTCGGGCCGTCTGGATGGCCGTCTCTAAGGGTTGTTCTGCGCCCACGCATTCGAAGATCAGGTCGGCACCATCTTTGCCGAATTCGTGGTTTACGGCGGGGGGAATATCCTGGTGAGAGGCGTTGACCACGCAGTCGGCCCCCAGTCTCCGGGCGGCTTCTAATCTAAAGTCAACAATATCGGTGATCATCACCTTCGCAGCCCCCAGGCCCTTGGCCACTTGCATAGTCAGAAGTCCAATAGGTCCGGCACCTAAGATGACGGCTGTGCTCCCCTCTTTCAGGGCTGCTTTTTTGGCTGCATGTACCCCCACTGCTGTGGGCTCTACCATTGCCCCTGCTTCAAAGGATATCTCATCAGGGAGGGGAATCACCTTCTGGGCGGGTACGGCGAAGAAGTTGCGATGGCAGCCGTCGGTCTGAAATCCCATCACCTTCAGATTATCGCAGATATTATACTTACCGTGACGGCAGGGATAGCATTTTCCACACACTAAGGAAGGTTCCACGGTGACCTTTCTGCCCGGGCTTAAGCCGACAACACCCTTGCCCACGGAGGCAATTAATCCGGCAAATTCATGCCCTTGGATTATAGGATAAGAGGTAAAGGGGTGCTTTCCCCGCCAGACGTGAACATCAGAACCACAAACGCCGCAGGCCTTGACCTCAATCAAGACCTCTCCAGGTTTAACCTGGGGTTTGGGCACTTGGCTGAAAACGATCTTTCCTGGTTGTATCATCGTCGCTTGTAACATGGCAGTATGCCCTCCGAGAAAGTGGTAAGTTCAGCGGCGGATATCACAGAGGGGTAGGATAGGTGTCGATTTTCTTAAATGCCTCTCCGTATTTGACGCCGATATCAGCACCTCTCATCAGAGCCCTTCCCGTTATTCGCTGCATCAAACTGCTGAGAAAATCTGTCCTCTGCTGTGAGACTTGGGCCTTCATGGCTGTTACTTTCTGATCAAAGGTATCGGTGATATCCACACAGAAGGAATACTCGTCGAAGCTTCTTATGATCTCGAATAGCCAGACATTGGGAGTATGCCATCTTTTGCCTAATTGCTTCTCCATGATCTCCTCTGCTGCCTGGTAGGCTGCTCCTGGGACTATGCCTTTAATGGCGTTATGGTCTTTGTGGGTGTCTTTGGAATGGGTGAGAATCAGATCCGGTCGATAATACCTTATCAATCTGATAGTTTCCTGATACGTCCCTCTGTCGTTGGTAACTCCCTGACTGGGTTTATCTAAGATCACTCTCTCTTCTATCCCCAGTATTTTATCGGTCGCCTCTGTCTCTTTTTCTCTTTTCTGCTTCATTTTATCCTGTTCTTCCTTGCTTCGGGCAGCAGTGGCCCCATAGGTGTATGTCACCACATAAACAGCTTTACCAGCCTTGCTGAGACGGGCAATAGTTGCACCGCAGCCGATTATCTCATCATCAGGATGGGCAGTGAAGACCAAGACCCGGTTGAATAAATCTTCTATCTTCATAAAGCAACACCTCCTTTTTCCCTGAGTTACCTAGCTCGCTGTGGATGTTATCATCCACAGCCCGTAGTTATCAAAGACTTAGACTTGTCAATCCAAGAACACAATTGTTCACGTCCACTGCCCAGAACCTAAATATACAGCAAAATTCATCTTTCACAAGAAAAAAAAGAGCGCTTTGCGTTGAAAATCAATGGCGAGAAGTCTACAGGACGGCGGATATGAGGATTTCGGGTTGACTTTTCCATTTATATGTAGTATTCTTTAAATTCGTCCCGAACTTGAATAGAGCAAATTACAGGATTTTTAAGAAAGATGGAGAAACACCAATAGCTCACAACGCCCAACGCCTTACGCATAACACACTTCACACTTCGCACTGATTCTATGGCTAATCCTACTAAGGTTTTTCTCATCGCCGGTGCCAGGCCCAACTTTATGAAGATTGCTCCCATCTGGAAAGAGATGAAGAAATACCCAAATCGGTTCCAGTCCCTCTTTGTACACACCGGCCAACATTACGACGACCAGATGTCCCGGATTTTCCTCCAGGATTTAGAACTGCCCCAACCGGATGTGTACCTGGGTGTGGGCTCGGGGA
>DAOVDP010000143.1 GCA_030669445.1 Candidatus Latescibacterota bacterium
AAATGTGCCCTGAGCCTTCATCTCCCAAAGGTTGTTGCAAAACAGCACCATTGGTCAAATAATAAACATTCCCTTTGTGTCTTTGCCTGCCCCGTTAAATGCGAAGTTATTTAATCGGGGTGCCTTGGCGCCTGAAGAGAGACTCACAGGTGCATCTTTGCCTTTTCCGCCAGGGCAGAGAAAGCGGCAGGGTCAGAAATTGCCAGGTCAGCCATAATCTTTCGGTCGGCAGCTACTCCAGCTTTTTTGAGTCCATAGATCAATTTGCTATAAGAGATTCCATTCAGTCTGGCGGCGGCATTGATCCGGAGTATCCAGAGACGGCGGAAATCACCCTTGCGTCGCTTCCGATCCCTATAGGCATAAGCCAACGCTCGGTTAACAGCCTCTTGAGCAGTCCGATAAAGCCTGCTTCTGCCTCCCCAATAGCCCCGGGCCGCTTTTAATACCATCCTTCGCCTCCTTCTGGAGGCTACACTGTTAGTTGTTCTTGGCATAGTTTATTCTCCTTTTTCTCACTTCAAAACAGTTCAGCCACAGAGACACTAAGATTACGTTTTCTTTGTGTCTTTGCGCCTTAGTGGCTAAATACTCACCAGTCTTCTTATCTTCTGCATATCGGAGGAGCTGACGAAATCGGACTTCCGCAGTTCTCTTTTTCGCCGGGAGGTCTTCTTGCTCAGCAGGTGGCTGCCGAAGGCCCGACTCCGTCTTATCTTGCCCGTTCCCGTTGTCTTAAATCTTTTGACTGCTGCTCGATTGGTTTTCATCTTCGGCATAGATTCTTATCCTCTCTGTCTATTTAGGCACTAAAATCACCATTAAGGTATTTCTCTCCGAACGCACCGATCCATCTATGGAAGCTAATTCGGCTACATCCGCCAGTATTTGTTGCATAAGCCTTTCTCCCACTTCCTTGTGGGCATTCTCTCGCCCTCGAAAGATAATGCTCACCTTCACCCGGTCGCGTTTGGAGATAAATCCCTTTAGATGACGAAGCTTAAATTGATAATCGTGCTCGTCGATCTTGGGACGCATTCTTATCTCTTTCAAGTGCAATCCATGCTGCTTCTTTTTCGCTTCCCTCTCCTTTTTCTCCTTTTCATACTTGAACTTGCCGTAATCCATTATCCGGCAAACCGGAGGAGTGCCATTCGGTGCAACCTCAACTAAGTCAAGATCTTGTTCTGAAGCTAACTTCAAAGCAGCTTGGGTCTTTATCACCCCAATCTGTGTTCCTTCTGGGCCAATTACCCTTACCTGGGGCGCGGAAATCTGTTTGTTAATCCGTATTCTTTTCTTCTTAATAATCGGTCACCTCCATTTTTTGTTGTTTTTTAGCCACAAAGGCCTGTCCTGAACGAGATTCTTCAGTCGCTATCGCTTCCTTCAGAATGACAATGAATCTCCCCGCAGCAAGCTGCGGGGCATTCTCAATGATTTAGTAAGCGAAGAATTCACAGTAACAAACACTGTCATTCTGAGGCGCAGCCGAAGAATCTCCTCTGATCAGGGTACGTCATAATATTTATGAACAAATACTCAGTGGCCAAATAGTTAAGACACTATTCGATTGTTCTCGTCCGGGTCTCCTCCAGGATTGTGCTGCGGAATTGCTCTAACTTCAGGTTTCCCAAATGACCCTTGCTTCGTTTTCTCACCGCAACCGTCTGACTTTCCACCTCCTTTTCCCCTACAATCAGCATATAGGGAATCTTCTGCATCTCTGCGTCTCGGATCTTGCGGCCGATTTTCTCATTTCTCTGTTCTACCTCAACTTTGATTAAATCGGCACTGAGGGAACCGGCGATCTTCCGGGCATATTCCATCTGTCTGTCAGACACAGGAATAACCACAACCTGGACCGGTGCCAACCAGACTGGAAAGGCGCCCGCGTAGTGTTCTATCAATCCTCCGACGAATCGTTCCATCGCCCCTAAGACTGTGCGGTGAATCATCACCACTGGATGTTCTTTGCCGTCTTCCCCAATATAAGCTACCTCAAAACGTTCGGGCAGATTGAAGTCCACCTGGATGGTAGGCCCTTGCCATCCTCTGCCCAGAGTGTCCTCAAGTTGGATGTCGATTTTCGGGCCATAGAATACTCCCTCGCCTGGATCTATTTCATACTCTATCCCCCGTTGCTCAAGCACCCCTTGCAGGGCGGAGGTCGACTTCTCCCAGTCCTGCTCAGAACCTATGGACTTCTCTGGCCGGGTGCTTAGGTATGCCCGGTAGCTGTAGCCGAAGGCCTTCATCATAAACTCCACCAGCTCAAGCACCCCCACGATTTCCCCGGATAACTGCTCCTCAGTGCAGAATATGTGAGAGTCATCCTGGGTAAACCCGCGCACACGCAGCATTCCGTGCAGCACTCCTGATTTTTCGTAGCGGTAGACAGTACCCAGCTCGGCATATCTTAGGGGAAGGTCGCGGTAACTTCGCTGTCTGCTTTTGTAGATCAAGATATGACCGGGACAGTTCATCGGTTTCACCCGATAAGGCACCCCGTCGATCTCCATTGGTGAGTACATCAGTTCAGAATAATTCTCAAGATGTCCGCTGACTTGGTATATCTTCTCGTTGGCGATGTGGGGAGTGTAAACTAACTGGTAGCCCCTCTTCTGATGTTCCTCTCGCCAGAATGTCTCGATGGTGTTCCGGATGGCAGCACCTTTCGGGTGCCAGAGGATAAGGCCTGAACCTATCTGGTCATGCACGCTGAACAGGTCGAGCAGCTGTCCCAGTCTGCGGTGGTCTCTTTTCTGTGCCTCTTCCAGGCGGTGCAGGTACTGTTTTAACTGATCTTGTTGGGGGAAGGAGATACCGTAGATGCGCTGAAGCATAGGATTGCGTTCGCTTCCCCGCCAGTAGGCACCTGAGGTGCCCAGGAGCTTGAAGGTCTTAACATAGCCGGTGGAAGGCAGATGAGGGCCACGACAAAGGTCGATGAACTCTCCCTGCTGATAGAGACTCACCTGGTCTGAGTCAATCTCCCTCAAAAGCTTAAGTTTATAATCCTCACCCCGTTGAGAAAAAACCTCTTGGGCCTTTGCCTTTGAAACTACCTGTCGGTCGAAAGGCAGATTTTCCTGGATAATCTGGTGTACCTTCTGTCCGATTTTCTCTAAGTCTTGGGGCGAAAAACCTCCCCCCAGGTCAAAGTCGTAATAAAAACCGTTCTCAATGGCGGGGCCGATACCCAGCTTTGCCTCCGGGAACAGTTGTTTCACCGCCTGGGCCATAATGTGGGCAGTGCTGTGCCAGTAGATGGTCTTACCCTCCGGGTCGGCAAAGGTGAGCCACTGTAACTGGCAATCTGAATCAACCCGAGCGGACAGATCCACCAGGCCCCCATCTACTTTGGCCGCCAGGATCCTCTCGGTTGGCCCCGGATTACCACCCTGTTTAGCTATTTCCAATAAATCAGTCCCAGCAGGGCACTGCTTTCGAGTCCCGTCCGGGAAAGTGACAGTGAACATTGCTATATCCTATGGCGAAAAAACCTATTGAATACATCTCTTCTCTGATTGTCCAATGCTTGGTTCTTTCGTAAACCTTCATGCCCTTTTGGGGCACCATGAAGGATTAAAATGAGGGTTCGGAGCAAATGA
>DAOVDP010000067.1 GCA_030669445.1 Candidatus Latescibacterota bacterium
TATTCGGTGAGAATGGAAGTGGCATGCATGTTCATCAGTCCCTTTTCAAGGGGGATGAAAATGCCTTCTTTTCCAAAGATGATAGATATTATTTGAGCAATGTAGCGAAGAAATTCATCGCTGGTCAATTGAAATATGCCCGGGAGCTGAGCGCGGTATTTGCCCAATGGGTTAATTCTTACAAGAGGCTCGTTCCTGGATACGAAGCACCTGTTTATATCGCTTGGTCTAAAAGAAATAGATCAGCTCTGATTAGAGTGCCTGAATATCATCCAGGCAAAGAACAGGCAACCAGAGCAGAACTTCGTTGTCCAGACCCAGCCTGTAATCCTTACCTTACCTTTGCGGTAATGCTTAAGGCCGGGCTGGAAGGAATAGAGAAAGGATATGAGCTATCAGAACCAATGCAAGAGAATCTCTATCATCTATCAGATGAAGAACGAGAAGAATTAGGGATAAAATCTCTGCCCGACAATCTGGGAGAAGCAATTGCGATTACTGAACAGAGCGAGCTGGTGAAGAAGACGTTAGGCGAACATATCTTCAATAGATTTGTTAACTTAAAGAAGAAGGAGTGGGAAGAATATCGCATCCGATTGACTAAATACGAGTTGGACAACTTGCTTCCTATTTTATAGATTCTGTCGAAAAACTACTAGATACAACCTTCAGGCTGCTTGATTCTACGAGAGCAGATTCTGCCCAGATTCGGAATCTTCACCACCTGGGGTAAAGATAACCCCATTGGCCTTTGGTAAGGACAGAAGGTTTCCCATTACTAATAAATACAGGGAGTTTGGATGATGCGGCGCCCACGGGAGAAGGAGATAAGCGGCTGCGCTGTTGCGGGAATAATGAGCCAGGCAGGCTGGAAATTCGACGGCAGCGTGATAATCAAGGCTATGTCGGCAATGCGGGAGCGTTCTAATGGCCTGGGGGCCGGATTTGCTGCTTACGGAATATACCCTCAGCATCCTGATTGCTATGCCTTTCATTTGATATTTGAGAACGAGCAGGCTAGGAAACAGACCGAGGAATATCTGCAGAAAAATTGTACAATCGAAAAAGGTGAACCTATACCAACTCGATACTCAGAGCAGATAAAATACCCTCCTGGCCTCTGGCGTTACTTTCTCGAAATCAGAGATGAGGAACTCAAAGAGTCTTCTGGCATAAATGAAGAAGATCTTATAGTAAAAACGGTAATGTACATCAACACTTCTATTGCGGATGCCTTTGTCTGCTCCAGCGGCAAGAATATGGGTGTGTTCAAGGGTGTAGGGTTCCCAGAGGAGATCGGAGCTTTTTACCGGTTAGAGGAATACGAGGGTTACATCTGGATTGCCCACGGGCGTTTTCCTACTAACAGTGTGGGTTGGTGGGGAGGAGCTCATCCCTTCGGATTGTTAGATTGGGCAGTGGTGCACAACGGAGAAATATCCTCCTACGGAATAAACAAAAGGTATCTGCTGAATTTCGGCTATAATTGTAGCCTGTTCACTGATACGGAGGCAATAACTTATCTGCTGGACCTTTTGGTCAGAAAACACCGCCTCAGTTTTCAGATGGTGGCCAGGATTTTAGCTGCCCCTTTCTGGGACGAAATAGAAAGGATGTCTAATTCTTCCAGACAGATAGCTGAAGCCCTGCGTGTAACCTACGGAAGTGCTTTGCTTAACGGTCCTTTCAGCATAATAGCTGGACACAGCGAAGGTATGCTGGGACTGAACGACCGGATCAAACTGCGCCCTTTGGTCGCTGGCCGTAAGGGGGATTTTCTTTATCTCTCCAGTGAGGAATCAGGTATCCGGGAAGTATGCCCGCATCCCGATGAAGTTTGGTCACCTAAGGCAGGGGAACCGGTTATCGGGAAACTGAACATGGGGGAGTCAGAGAAGAAAAACAGAAGACCCCAAAAAACCTATGTTCCCCAGGTAATGTCCAGCTCACTTCCGAACGAAGAACTTTGAACCCTTAGATTCGGAATTTGACACTATAGCAGCCCACGAATTTATTCGTGGGCCTAAAAGAGCGCGTTAATAAAAAGGTTAACTGTTTTAACGGTTTACTGATGAGGATTGTTGATGTCTTATGCTTTAACTGTGATTTTTTCGGATCGGTCAGGCGCCTGACCAAAAACCGATGAATCGGTTGTATGTGTGCCTTTGTTTCGGTACCCACGATTGAAATCGTGGGTTTCTTCGCCCCGTGAAGTATAGGTGGCAATGGGCTCCGGTTGCTTTTTTATTGCAAGCACCGTTTTGCAAGCAACAATAATCTAATTTACAATTAGTTAACGGGGTTAAGGATTTCAGCGTGGTTGTACCAACTTTACAAATAAATTTTTTCCGAATATAGGAAATGAGTTCTAAATCGGTCAATATAAGATACCCATAAAGGAGAAAATGGCCCTTTCACTGCTTTGTTCTGAATTTGTCGTTGAACGAGATGAACAGAAATGCATCGCCTGTCAGGTCTGCGTAAGGCAATGCACCAATGATGTGCATACCTATGACCCGGAAAACGACCAGGTCACCAGTGACAACTCTCCTTGTATAGGGTGCCACCGCTGTGTAACTCTATGTCCTACCCAGGCTATCACCATCAGCCGGAATCCGCTTTATTTCAAGGAGAACGCCAATTGGACCCCACTGGCAATAAGGAATGTGTTTAAACAGGCAGAGACTGGGGGAGTGCTTTTGAGCGGGATGGGCAACGATAGGCCTTATCCTGTATATTGGGACCATATCCTGCTCAACGCCTCACAGGTAACGAATCCTTCTATTGACCCACTGCGAGAACCGATGGAGTTGCGCACCTATATCGGGAGGAAACCCGACCGACTCCAGATTGATTCCGGCAAAGAACCCCGGTTAGCAACCAGGCTTTCTCCGCAATTGGTTCTGGAGACCCCTATTCTTTTCTCCGCGATGTCGTATGGCTCTATTAGTTACAATGCTTGTCTTTCTTTGGCTCGGACAGCCCAACAGGTGGGAACTTTTTACAATACCGGTGAAGGAGGACTTCACCCCACCCTTTATCAGTATGGCCAGAGTACTATTGCTCAGGTTGCCTCCGGTCGTTTCGGAGTGCACCCGGAATATTTGGATACAGTTGCCGCTATTGAAATCAAGATAGGACAAGGGGCAAAACCTGGCATCGGCGGTCATCTTCCTGGAGAGAAGGTGAACGAGGAGATATCTTACACTCGGATGATTCCCACTGGCACCGATGCCCTTTCCCCGGCACCCCACCACGATATCTACTCCATCGAGGATTTGCGCCAGCTAATCTATGCCTTAAAGGAGGCCATTTGCTATGAGAAACCGGTAGGGGTAAAGATCGCCGCGGTACACAATGTTGCTCCCATTGCCAGTGGCATAGTGCGTGCTGGTGCTGACTTTGTTTCCATTGATGGTTTTCGGGGAGGCACTGGTGCTGCCCCCACCGTAATCCGGGACAATGTGGGTATTCCCATCGAGCTTGCCCTTGCTGCTGTTGACGCCAGACTCCGAGAGGAGGGAATCAGACATAAGGCCTCGATTCTTGCCGCCGGAGGAATCAGGAACAGTGCCGACGTCATCAAAGCTATCGCCTTGGGTGCTGATGCTGTCTACATTGGTACCGCAGCCTTAGTAGCATTAGGATGTCACCTATGCCAGAAGTGCTACACCGGCAAATGTAACTGGGGCATAGCCACCCAGGACCCCTATCTGACCAAGAGGCTAAATCCAAATATCGGCACCCGAAGATTGGCGAATCTGTTGCGTGCCTGGTCACTGGAGTTAAAAGAGATGCTGGGCGGTATGGGAATCAATGCCATTGAAAGTCTGCGGGGCAACAGAGAACAGCTAAGAGGCATAGGTTTGACTGATACCGAACTTAAAATCTTAGGGATAAAGGCGGCTGGAGAAGCGTGGTGATTTGTAGATCTGCAGAGTTTGTGTTTTTCATATGTTCGGTTCTTCAGAGCTGCAAGCAACCTGGAGTTACCTCTTCAGAGGTTTAAATCCTTGGAGAAAGGGGGACGAAATAAAAATGAGGCGAATCTACATCAATGAGGACTATTGTATCGGGTGCCGGCTTTGTGAGATATACTGTCTGGTGCAACATTCGCACTCCCAGAAAATCATCAAAGCCTACAAGGAGGAACTGCCTCGTCCGCTGGCCCGTGTTTTGGTGGAGGAACAGGGATATCTCTCCTTTGCCCTCCAGTGCCGCCACTGCGAGGATGCCCCCTGTATAGAGGCCTGCATAACCGGGGCTATAGGTCGAGATTCAAACACCGGGGCTGTTCTGTGTGATGAAAACCGATGTGTTGGATGCTGGATGTGTATAATGATTTGTCCATTTGGGGTGATAAATATGAACACAGAAGGAAAAAAAGTGGCCTCTAAGTGCGATCTTTGCTACGGCGAAGAAGAACCTGTCTGTGTTAAAAACTGTCCCAACGAGGCGTTAGTCTATGAAGAGAGATGACTCAAAATACTTGATCATCGGCAACTCAGTGGCTGCCGTTGCGGCGGTAGAGGCAATCCGCAGTAAAGATTCAACCGGGAGAATAACCATCATCTCCGATGAGCCATATTCCGTCTACTCCCGACCGCTAATTACTTATTTCCTCTCAGGCAAAGTAGATGAGAAAAGGATGTTTTATCGAGATGGAGGCTTTTGTCAACGGAATAAAGTAGTGACCATACTCGGCGAAAGAGTAATGGCTCTTTATCCACAGGAGAAGAAGGTTGTGCTGGAAAACGGTCGAGGATTTCACTTTGACCGCTTGCTCCTTTCCACTGGTGGCACCCCCATAATTCCCCAGATAGAAGGAAAAAAGTTAAGAGGTGTATTCACTTTCACCTGCTGGAATGACGCCCGGCAAGTGAGAGATTTTATCGAAAGCCAGAAAATCAGAAGGGCAGTAGTGGTGGGAGGAGGACTGATCGGCTTGAAGGTGACCGAAGCTTTGGTAGAATTGGGAGTGGAGGTAACTGTGGTGGAGTTGGCCGATCGTCTTCTGGGAGCAACCTTCGATAGAAAGGCCTCGGAACTGGTCAAAAACTATATCAAAAAATTTGCTATAAGTGTGCTGGTTAACAATACCATAACAGGGATCAAAGGCGAAAACTCCACTGTCTGTGGAGCAACTTTGCGCGATGGAGCAGTGATTGACGCTCAACTGATTGTATTTGCCATCGGGGTCAGACCAAATGCCTCCTTAGCTGAGGAGGCTGGGATTGAGGTAAATCGAGGAGTGATAGTTGACGAACAGATGGAAACCTCAGTGTCAGACATATATGCTGCTGGTGATGTAGCTGAAGGGTGGGATACCCTTATGCACGCCCGGCGTCCTCTGCCTATCTGGCCTGTAGCTCACAGACAAGGGAGCATTGCTGGATATAATATGGCCGGCTTCCCCAAGAAGTACCCTGGTGGATTTCCTATGAATTCAGTGGAGCTTTGTGGCCTTCCCACTATATCTGCTGGCATTACTGATGCTGATCAGGAGGGTTATGAGATACTTCAGGACTATCACCCCAGGGAAAGACGGTACAGAAAAATTGTCCTTCTGGATAATCGCGTAGTAGGGGCGATCTTTGTAGGTAACATCGACCGTGCCGGAATAATTATAGGGTTGATTAAAGCCGGAATTGATGTCAGGCAATTCAAAGACCACTTGCTATCAGAGGATTTCGGATTGCTCTGGCTTCCTCAAGATTATAGAAAACACATTGTAGAAGGACCGGGGATCGAAGTATGAGGATAGATGCTTATCGGCTGACCTACAAGACGTTAAATGAGCAGATTCACTCGCTCATAAGAGCGGGAAAGCAGCAGATTGTTTTAGATAATGTTAATGGGCAGCGATATATCGGCTGCGGCCTTAAGCAATCGGTACAACTGGTGGTCAATGGTGTACCAGGGAACGATCTGGCTGCTTTTATGAATGGGCCGACCATATTAGTTCACGGCAGCGCTCAGGACGCTATAGGCAACACAATGAGCGCAGGCAAGGTAGTTGTTTATGGAGATGCCGGTGACATAGTGGGCTATTCTATGCGCGGAGGTAAACTCTACATCAGAGATAATGTGGGATACCGGGTGGGCATCCACATGAAATCCTACCGGGAGAAGTTTCCGGTAATTATCATCGGGGGCACAGCCGGGGATTTCTTCGGGGAATATATGGCCGGAGGCATTCTGATATTGTTAGGACTTGATGACAAACAGGGGTCTATTGCGGGCAATTACCTGGGCACAGGGATGCATGGCGGAACAATCTACATCCGAGGAGAGATTGAACAATATCAGCTGGGCAGAGAAGTGGCCTTGGCCAGATTGGAGACGGATGACCAAGAACAACTCCAGAGATATCTCGCTGACTATTGTCAGGACTTCGGAGTCAATCTAAGAGAGATATTAAACAAGGAATTCGTCAAACTAATTCCCCATTCTCACAGACCGTACGGAGAGATATACGCCTATTGAATACACTCAAATAATCGAATAATCAAATCATTATATCTGTTACTTTTCTCTGTGGTCTTTGCGGTGAGATTTGATTCTTTATGAGGGAATAAAAAATGGGCAGATCAAAT
>DAOVDP010000163.1 GCA_030669445.1 Candidatus Latescibacterota bacterium
TGCCTTCAAGGTGGATTACCACCCGGCATTTTCCCTGATGGTTTCCCAGCAGATCCCGAAGTTCCCTTAGGGGTTGTTCTTCCAGGCCTACTCCCGAAACAGCGATGTTCACTACCTTAGCATATTCACTTCTTCCCTTAGCAAGAGGAAGAAGGCGCGTCACCACCACTTTGGGTTTCTCCGTCTCTCTGTCCTGAATAGAGGCACGGCCTTCCGCCATTACCATCTGATCTGTGACCACCAGAGAACGGAATTTTTCATAACTATCAGAGAAAACCAGGACCTCCGTTGCCCCTGAGAAATCCTCCAAGGTAGCAAATGCCATAGGGTTCCCTTTTCTATCGGTAGTCTTTTTCAGTTTAGTTATGATCCCCCCTACCACCACTGCGGTGCCGTCTTCGAGTTCCGAGAGTTCACCGATGCGGTGAGTAGCGAAGGCCTGAAGGTCTTGTTGATACTTTTCCAGGGGATGTCCGGATACATAGAAGCCCAGCATCTTCTTTTCATCTGCCAGCATTTGAGATTCGGACCAGGGGGGGATATCGGGCAGTTTTTTCTCCTGGACACTGAGGTTTTCGAACAGAGAGGTTTGTCCTCGCTGGCGGTCGGCCTGGATTGTCTGGGCACCTTCCAGTGCTTGCTCCAGAACGGTTATAAGCTGGGCTCGATGTCCAACTAATGAATCAGTTGCCCCGGCCATAATCAGGCTTTCAATGGTCCTTTTGTTCAGGTGCCGCTGGTCGACTCGCTCACAAAAGTCAAAGATATTCTTGAACTTTCCTTCCTTCTCTCGTGCCTTGACTATCGCCTTGATTGCTGCGATACCCACATTTTTGATCGCTCCCAAGCCAAATCTTATCCCCTCTGGTACTACGGTGAATCCTGCTTGACTTTCGTTCACATCCGGCGGCAGCACCTGGATTCCCATTCTTCGGCATTCATCCAACAGTACTCCCACTCGGTCGGAGTTGCCCATCTCGCTGGTGAGGTTGGCAGCCATAAACTCCTGAGGGAAATGGGCCTTAAGGTAGGCTGTCTGATAGGCTATCAGGGCATAACCAGAGCTGTGGGCTTTATTGAATCCGTAGCCAGCAAACTGAGCCATCGCCGCAAATATCTTCTCCGCGGTTTCTTCATTTATTTTCTTCTTCCGACAGCCCTCTATGAAGGGACCGCGTTGCTCTTCCATAATTTCCGGCTGTTTCTTGCCCATAGCCCTTCTCAAAATATCTGCCTGAGCTAAAGAGAAGCCTGCCAGCACAGAGGCAGTCCGCATAACCTGCTCCTGATAGACGATGATGCCGTAGGTCTCCTCTAAAATAGGTTTCAGCAGGGGATGGAGATAGGCAATCTTCGTTGTGCCGTGCTTGCGGCGGATGAAATCGTCGATACTGGCTATTGGTCCCGGGCGATACAGGGCGTTCATAGCGATCATATCGTCCAGACTGGTGGGGTTGAGTTTGCGAAGATAATCTCGCATCCCCGAACTTTCAAACTGAAAGATGCCGATAGTCTCTCCCCTGGCCAGCAGCTCAAAAGTGGCTTTATCGTCCAGGGGAAGATCCTCTAACTCAAGGGAGGTGCCTTTTTCGGCGACCATTCTCAAAGTATCATCAATGCCTGTAAGGGTTCTCAAACCCAGGAAGTCCATCTTCAATAGTCCTATTTCTTCGATATACTTCCAGTCATATTGAGTGGTAATATCCTTCTTGTTGGTAGTGCATAGTGGGGTATAATTGGTTAAAGCATCGGGGGTTATAACAACCCCAGCAGCGTGAGTAGAGGAATGCCGGGCCAGGCCTTCCAGGGTTTTAGCGTAGGAGATTAACTTAGCCCCCACGCCATCTGATTGAGCCAGTTGAGCCAGTTCAGGAACAGTCTTTACGGCCACCTCTAAGGTAGTTCCCGGCAGCACCAGTTTGGCAATTTTGTCCACCTCCCCGTAGGGCATCCCCAATACCCTTCCCACATCCCTGATCACTGCCCTGGCTGCCATCGTGCCGAAGGTGATGATCTGGGAGACATTCTCTTTTCCGTATTTCTTTATTACATAGTCGATCACTTTCTGCCGGTCTCGATCGGCAAAGTCGATGTCGAAATCCGGCATACTCACCCTTTGAGGATTAAGGAACCGCTCAAATAGGAGTTTGTTTTTCAAGGGGTCTATATTGGTGATTTTGAGGGCATAGGAAACCAGGCTGCTGGTGGCGGTTCCCCTGCCTGGACCCACGGGAAAATTCTTCGATTTAGCATATCTGACGAAATCGGCCACAATCAGAAAATAGCCTGCATAACCTGTCTTTTTGATTATCTCCAGCTCGTGTTCCAGCCGCTCTTCTGCCTCAGGGTTGATCTCTCGGTAGCGTTCTTTGGCTCCCTGATAAGTCAGGTCCCTTAGATAGTCGTCTGCATTCTGGTAGTTTTCAGGCAGGGGGAAACGGGGCAATTTCAGTTTGCCGAATTCAATCATCACATTGCAGCGGTCGGCGATCTCTGAGGTCGACTGCAGAGCTTGGGGCAGATCAGCAAACAGTTCCTCCATCTCTTCCGGAGACTTGAAGTAGACCTGGTCGGTCTGAAACCGCATTCGGTTCTTATCTTCCAGGGTTTTGCCTGTCTGGATACACAGAAGCACATCGTGAGCCGGTGCGTCCTCCCTGTTCAAATAATGGCAATCATTGGTAGCTACTACTGGGACATCCAGCTCCTGGCTGAACTTGAGTAAACATTGAACTGCCTTTTCTTCCTCTTCAATTCCATGTCTCTGAAGTTCCAGATAGAAATTCCCCTGGCCAAAGATGTCGTTGTACTCTCGGACAGCCTGTTGGGCTTTTTCTGTGTTTTCGTTCAGAACAAGGCGTGCTATTTCCCCTTTGATACAGCCGGACAGGGCGATTAAGCCCTCGTGGTATTCTCGCAGCAGCTCTTTGTCCACCCGGGGATGGTAGTAAAAACCCTCCAGATATCCCTTAGAGACAAGCTTCATCAGATTTTGATAGCCCAGGTCATTTCTGGCCAGCAAGGTCAAGTGGGTGGCTCCGTCGGCGATACCCCAAGCCGCCTGCCTTTTGAGTCTGCCCTCTATGGCCACATACACCTCACAGCCGATAAT